>DAIOWL010000975.1:0-3061 GCA_036758545.1 Streptosporangiaceae bacterium
GCCTGGTCAAAGGCCGTCCTCAGCTCCGCAAGAGACAGGTGACCCTGGCTTCGCCCGCGCTGGATCAGGTCATCCACCCGGGTCGTGCTCGCCTCGTCATCCGAGTCGGCGATACGCTCGGCTACTGACGTCGCCATGGCGATCCGCGGCATGAGGCACCTCCCTCCTCCTCGTAACAACGCACGCACTACTTACGTCGTTCAAATGGGTTTCCACCAAGTACCCCTCGCCGCCCCGCGTAGTCATCAGCGGGAGACATTGGCCGGGCACTAATAAATAACGCTCTCCGCCTCAGTTTGTTCCCGCCGTAGCAGCTCTTGCCGGAGCCGTACGATGTCGTACTTCCCGCTCGGGAGCATGGGAACGGCATCGACCGTTACGACCCTGCTGGGAATAGCGTAACGCGGCAGCCGCTCGCGCACATGCCTACGGAGCAATTCCGGGGCCGGCGGGTCGGCCGGGTCCACAGGCACCACCACGGCGACGACCCGTTCGCCCCATTCCGGGTCGGGTTGCCCCACCACCACTGCCTCCCGGACGCCCGGGCAGCTCTGCAGGGCCGCCGCGACCTCGCCCGGGACCACCTTGTGCCCGCCGGTGGTGATGACATCGTCCGCCCGGCCGCGTACGGCCAGCCGTCCCGCGGCGTCGAGGCGGCCCAGGTCGCCGGTGCGGAACCAGCCGTCGGCCGGCGCGCGCGGGCCAGCCAGGTAGCCGGTGAACAGCACCGGCCCGCTGATCCAGATCCGCCCGTCGTCGCGGACCTCGGCCCGCACGCCGTCCAGCGGCACGCCGTCGTACACGCAGCCGCCGCAGGTCTCGGTCATGCCGTAGGTGGTCACCACCGGCACACCCGCGTTCCGTCCGGCCTCCAGCAGGCCGGACGGCGCGGCGGCCCCGCCCAGCAGCACCGAGGAGAAGCCGGCCAGCGGTGTCGGTCCATGGGCCCCGGCCTGGAGCAGGAGACGCTGCAGCTGCGTCGGCACCAGCGAGACGTGCGCGCAGCCCGAGGCCGCCACGGTCCCGGCGTCGGCCCGCTCGGCCAGCACCGGCTCGGTGCCGCTGACCAGCGAGCGCACCAGGACCGCCAGGCCGGCCACGTGGGTGACGGGCAGGCAGCACAGCCAGCGCTCGCCGGGGCGGGCACCGACCCGGTCGAGCGAGGCCCGGGCCGAGTGCCGCAGCGCGGCCGCGCTCAGCTCTACTCCCTTGGGCACGCCGGTGGATCCCGAGGTGCCGATCACGACCGCCGTACCTTCGGCTACTCCCTCATGAGGGCCCGAACGGGCCGAGGTGACTCCCTCCGTGTCCTGCACCGAGTCCGGCCTGAGGGCGTCGATCAGCCCGGCGAGCCGCGCTCGCGGCAGCCCGGCGTCGAGCGGTGCGATGGCGGGGCCGCTGCCGTCGAGCGCCGCCGCCAGCAACTCGACCACCTGCGGGGTCGCGCGCTCGATCAGGACCGCGTGCAAGGGGCGCATTGTCACGTTGATTAAGGTTAGAGCCTGAACTCCAGGAGGTTACGAGTGACCGAACGCTCAGCCCTGAAGCGTCTTGTGATTATATTCACAAACCCATGACCACGCCGGGCGCGTTGCGGGCCGGGGGGGCCAGCGGCGACCTGGCCGGGATGATCAGCGGGCTGCGGGCGTTCGCGATCCCGATGCCGGTGAGGTTCCGGGGGATCACGGTGCGCGAGGGCGCGCTGATCGAGGGGCCGGCCGGGTGGGGCGAGTTCTCGCCGTTCGCGGAGTACGGGCCGAAGGAGAGCGCGCGCTGGCTGGCCAGCGCGGTCGAGTCGGCGACGCATATGTGGCCCGCCCCGGTCAGGGACCGGATCCCGGTGAACGTGACCGTGCCCGCGGTCGGGCCCGAGCAGGCGGCGGCGATCGTGGCCAGGTCGGGCTGCCAGACGGCCAAGGTCAAGGTGGCCGAGCGGGACCAGACCGATGCCGAGGACATCGAGCGGGTCGAGGCGGTCCGGGACGCGCTCGGGCCGGACGGCAGGATCAGGGTGGACGCCAACGGCGCCTGGGAACCGGGGCAGGCGGCCCGGGTGCTGCGCCGGCTGGCCCGGTTCGGGCTCGAGTACGCCGAGCAGCCCTGCGCCACCCTGGACGAGCTGGCCGAGCTGCGCCGGCATATCGATATCCCGGTAGCGGCCGACGAGTCGATCCGCCGGGCCGAGGACCCGCTGCGGGTGCGCGCCGCGGGCGCGGCCGACATCGTGATGCTGAAGGTCCAGCCGCTCGGCGGGGTCCGCGCGGCGCTGGCGGTGGCGGAGGCCTGCGGTCTCCCGGTCGTGGTGTCGAGCGCGGTGGACACCTCGGTCGGGCTGGCCGCCGGGGTGGCGCTGGCCGCCGCGCTCCCCGAACTGCCCTACGCCTGCGGTCTTGGCACCATGTCGCTGCTGGCCGGGGACGTGACGGCCGGCCCGCTGCGGCCCGAGGCGGGAACGCTGCCGGTCCGGCGGCCGGCCGTCGACCCCGGTGAGCTGGCCCGCTGGGAGACCGATCCGGCCCCCTGGCGGGAGCGGGCCGGCGCGGCCGCCAGGTACCTGCCGTGAACCCGGCGACCGCGTTCGGCGTCACGTTCAGCGACGAGCTGATCCGGTGCGGGCTGCGCGAGGTGGTGCTCGCGCCCGGATCGCGCAGCACGCCGCTGGCCATGGCGTTCTACGAGGCGGCGCGGCAGCGGCGGCTGCGGCTGCACGTCCGGATCGACGAGCGCTCGGCCTCGTTCACCGCGCTCGGCCTGGCCAAGGCCAGCCGGCTCCCGGTGGCGGTGCTGTGCACCTCGGGCACGGCGGCGGCCAACTTCCACCCGGCCGTGATCGAGGCCGACGAATCGGGTGTGCCGCTCGTGGTGCTCACCGCCGACCGGCCCGCGGAGCTGCGCGGAATCGGCGCCAACCAGGCCATCGACCAGATCAAGCTGTACGGCGCCGCGGTGCGCTGGTTCTGCGAGGCCGGCCTGCCCGAGGCCCGGCCGGGCGCGGCCCGCTACTGGCGCTCGCTGGCCTGCCAGGCCTGGGCGCACGCCGCGGGCCGCGTCGGCGGCCTGC
>DAIOWL010000976.1:0-3056 GCA_036758545.1 Streptosporangiaceae bacterium
TCGCTGGCCCCAGAGGACGAACACGGGGTTCTGCGCGGCCAGGCGGTGGCTGCCGCCGGGGAGCGGCTTGAGGCGCGAGGCCTGGAGCTGGACGCCGTCGGCCTGGTAGCCCTGCGCGGCGAGCAGGGTGGCGGTCTCGCCGACCCGCTGGACGGCGGCCAGCGTGACCACGACCGTCCGCGGGCTCGCCAGCCGGATCGCCGTGGCCAGCACGGTGTGGTCGCCGCCGCCGGCGAAGACCGCGTCCGCGGGCGGCAGGCCGATGAGCGCCTCCGGGGCGCGGCCCTGGTGGACGCGCAGGCGGACGCGGTGGCGTTCGGCGTTGCTGCGGATCTTCTCGCACTGGGCGGGGTCCGATTCGATCGCGATCACCCAGGCGCCGAACCGTGCGCATTCCACCGCCACCGACCCCGAGCCCGCGCCCACGTCCCAGATCGTCCGGCCGGGAGCCGGGCCGAGGCGGGCCAGCACCAATGCGCGGACCTCTGGCTTGGTGATCATCGAGTCGCGGTGCTCGAACGCGTCCTCGGGCAGCGCCCAGCCGTCCGGGGCGCCCGGGTGGCCGGCCAGCCAGCGCGGCGGGCCGGGTGTGTCGTGCTCGTGTTCGTGTTCGTGCTCGTCGAGGCTGATGAGGATGTTGGGGTCGGCGAGGCCGGTTTCTACGGGCAGGACGCTGACCTTCTCCTCGGGGGTGCCGAGGAGCTCGACCGCGTACACGCGCTTGCCCGCGGTGTGCAGGTCTCGCGCGAGGTGGGCGGCGGTGCCCGGCGCGGTCAGGATGGCGGTCTTGGGGTGCGCCAGTGCGGCGGCTAGGGCCCGGTGCGGATCGCGGCCGTGGGCCGAGACGACCAGGGCATCGTCCCAGTCCAGGCCGATTCTGGCGAAGGCGTCCGCGACCGAGGAGACCGCCGGGATGACGTACGGCGTGATCCCGCGGGCGCGCAGGGCCCGGACGATGCCGAAGAAACCAGGGTCGCCGGAGGCGAGGACGACGGTGGGGCCTTGGTGCTGGCTGAGGGCGTCGAGGGCCTTGTCCAGGTGCCTGAGCTCGATGCGTTCGGCGGTTTCCGGGATGGGCGCGGCGCTGAGGTGCCGGGGGGCGCCGATGACCGTTCGCGCCCCGGCCAGGGCGTCCGCGGCGTCGGGGCCGAACGGGCGGCCGTCGCAGCCGATCACGGTGACGGTCATGCGGCCGACTCCGCGATCTTCTGCTGGCCGGTGAAGTCGACCATGATGACGCGGACCTGCGGGGGCTTCGTTCCCGGGCCGGCCGCCTCGGCGCTGAACCGGCTCAGCACGCGGGCGGCGCGGGCGCACAGCTCGCGGCCTGCCGCCGGGAGCAGGCCGGCCTGGTCCCAGAGTTCGGCCGCGTGCCGGGCGGTGTTGGCGTTGCCGACCTGCTCGGCCAGGTCCCCGGGGCCGCCTGCGGCTGTCGTGATGTCGGCCAGCAGAGCCAGGTCCACCTTGGACCGCGTGTAGTGGGTCATCAGCACGCCCGCGGCCAGCTTGGTGAGCTTGCCCGCCATGCCGGCGAAGACGACGTGGCCGAGGTGGTGCTCGGCCGCCTTGCGCAGCGCGGCGCCGGTGAAGTCGCCCACCTCCACGAAGCACACCTCGGGCAGGTCCGGGAGGAGCTTCATGGCGCCCTTCTCGGTGCGGCCGCCGGTGCACAGCACCACCGTGTCCTCGCCCTGGGCGGCCAGCACCGAGATCGCCTGCTCCACGCTGGCCCGCCAGGACGCGGTGGAGAACGGCCGGACGATACCGGTCGTGCCGAGGATCGAGATGCCGCCGATGATGCCGAGCCTGGCGTTGGTGGTCTTGCGCGCCATCCGCTCGCCGTCCGGTACTGAGATGATCACGGTGACGCCCTTGGCGCCCAGGTCAACGGCCTCCCCCACGGCCTGGGTGATCATCGCGCGGGGCACCGGGTTGATGGCCGGGCCGCCCAGCTCGAGCCCGAGGCCCGGCTTGGTGACCACGCCCACGCCCACGCCGCCGTCCAGCTCGAGGCCCGGCTCGCCGCGCCAGCGCACGGTGGCGGTCAGCCGCGCGCCGTGGGTCACGTCGGGGTCGTCACCGGCGTCCTTGACCACCACGGCTATCGCCTGGGCTGGTTCGACCGTGCATTCGTCCACGGGGAAGCGGACCCGCTGGCCGGACGGCAGGCCGACCTCCACGGTGTTTTGCATCTCGTGTGTGGCCAGCGCGGTGGTGGCCGCCTTGGCCGCGGCGGACGCGCAGGTCCCGGTGGTCCAGCCGGTGCGCAGCGCCTTCTTCCGCACCTTCGCGGTCCGTGGCAGGTCGGGCTCGCGTAGCTCGGGATCCTGGCTCACGTTGTGCTCTTTGTGTCCCGGAGTTGCTTCCTGGCCTGGGGTTCGGCCTTACGGTACCCGTGGAAGTGGCCGGGGTGGTACAGGTGCGAGCGGGTGCCCGTTGTTTGTAGCGCCGGGCCGACCAGCACCAGCGTGTGCTTCCAGAGCTTGTGTTGCTTGACCGTGGCGGCCAGGGTGTCGAGTCTGGTGCGGATGATCAGCTCGTCCGGCCAGGTCACCTGGTAGGCGACCACGCACGGGGTGTCTTCTGGGTAACCACCCTGGAGGAGCTCCTCCTGCAGCTGGCCGGACCGGGCGGCCGACAGGAACAGCGCCATCGTGGTGCCGTGCCGGGCGAACTCCCTGACCTGCTCCCCCGGAGGCATCGGCGTCTTGCCGCCGCCCAGCCTGGTCAGGATCACCGACTGGGCGACCTCCGGGATGGTCAGCTCGCGCTGGATGGCGGCGGCTACCGCGGTGAAGCTGGAGACGCCCGGCACGATCTCGGTGTCCAGGCCGAGTTCGGCGCAGTGCTCGAGCTGCTCCTGGACGGCGCCCCAGAGCGAGGGGTCGCCGGAGTGCACCCGGGCGACGGTGAGGTTATGGTGGGCCGCGCGCTCGTAGTAGGGCAGCACGCCTTCCATGGGAAGTTGCGCCGAGTCGACGATCTCCGCGTGCTCGCTCGCGTGGCCCAGGATGCGCTGGTCGACCAGGCTCGACGCCCAGATGACGATGTCGGCT
>DAIOWL010000977.1:0-3054 GCA_036758545.1 Streptosporangiaceae bacterium
CCCAGGCGGCAGGCAATGGCTCCGGCCGCCCCGAAGGCAGTGCTCTCCTCGCCGGTGATCCCGCCCTCCGGGCCCACCACGACCAGCAGGTCTCCGGATTCCGGCAGGCTGAGGCGGCCGAGGCTGGCTGCGGCACCCGGCTCGAGCACCATCGCGCACGTCGCCTTCCCGATCAGCTCAGCCACCTGGCCGACCGAAGCGACGGGGGTGATCTCGGGTATCCAGGCGCGGCGGGACTGCTTCGCGGCCTCGCGCGCGGTCAGCCGCCACCTGGCCAGCGAGCGCTCTCCGCGCGCGCCCTGCCACACCGGCACGCAGCGGGCGGCGGCCCACGGCACGATCCGGTCCACGCCGACCTCGGTCATCTCCTCGACGGCCAGCTCGCCCCGGTCACCCTTGGGGATGGCCTGGACGACGGTGATCGCGGGGTCCGGACGGGGCACCTCGCGCCGGGCCTGCACGATGAGCTCGAGGCCGCCCTCGACGGACCCGGCCACCACGCACTCGGTCACCAGGCCGGCCCCGTCGGTCACGTCGGCACGCTCGCCCGGGCGCAGTCTGCGCACGGTGGCCGCATGCCGGCCCTCGGCACCGGACAGGCGCACGACGTCAGATCCCAGCGCCGCGCGGTCGGCCAGGAAGACGGGCGGCTGCACCTCGTGTCTCCTGCCTCGGACAGCGGCTCAGCGGCCGTTGAAGGCGTCGCGCAGCCGCGAGAAGAACCCTTGCTGGCCCGGGGCGAACCGGCCGGGCGGCGCTTCCTCGCCGCGCAGCTTGGCCAGGTCGCGCAGCAGCTTCTCCTGCTCGGCGTCCAGCTTGGCTGGCGTCTCCACGGTCACGTGAATGACCAGGTCGCCCCGGCCGTTGCCGTTCAGGTGCCTGACGCCCTGGCCGTAGAGCGGGAGGACCTGCCCGGACTGGGTGCCTGGCCGGATGTCGATATCGGCGGGGCCATCCAGGCTCTCCACCGAGAGCGTGGCGCCCAGCGCGGCCGCCACCATCGGGATCGTCACCGTGCAGTGCAGGTCGTCACCCTGACGCTCGAAGATCGCGTGCGGTCGCTGCACGATCTCGAGGAACAGGTCGCCCGGCGGACCGCCGCCCGGGCCGACCTCGCCCTCGCCGGCCAGCTGGATGTGCGTGCCGTCCTCGACCCCGGCCGGAATCCGCACCTTGATCGTCCGCCTGGTCCGCACCCGGCCATCGCCGTCACACTCCGGGCAGGGCCGGACCAGCACAGTGCCGTACCCGCCGCAGCCCGGGCAGACCCGGGCCATCATCACCTGACCGATGAACGAGCGGGTGACCTGACTCACCTCGCCGCGGCCGCCGCAGATGTCACAGGTCTGCGGGTGGGTGCCCGGCGCGGTTCCCTCACCGGAGCAGGTGGGGCAGACCACGGCCGTGTCCACGGTCAGTTCCCTGGTGGCGCCGAACGAGCACTCAGCGAGCTCCAGCTCGATCCTGATCGTCGCGTTGCGGCCGCGCTGCGCGCGGCTGCGCGGCCCGCGGCTCGTGGCGCCGCCGCCCGCCGCGCCGAAGAACTGGTCGAGCAGGTCGTTCAGCGGGTTGAACCCCGCGCCGAACGGGCCGGCGCCGGCGCCCGCCGTGCTCGCCGCGAACGGGTCCACGCCCATGTCGTACATCCGGCGCTTGTCGGTGTCGGACAGCACCTCGTACGCCTGGGTGATCTCCTTGAACCGCTCCTGCGTCTCCGGGTCGGGGTTCACGTCCGGGTGCAGCTCGCGGGCCAGCCGCCGGTAGGCGCGCTTGACCTCGTCCTGGGTCGCGTCGCGGCGGATCTTGAGCAGCGCGTAGTAGTCGGCGGCCACTAGGACTCCGCCAGGATCTGGCCGACGTAGCGGGCAACCGCGCCGACCGCGCCCATCGTGCCGGGATAGTCCATCCGGGTCGGCCCCAGCACGCCGAGCTTGGCCAGCGGCTGATCCGCGTTCCCGTACCACGTGGACACGACGGACGTGGACTGCAGGCCCGCGACCTCGTTCTCCGCGCCGATCCTGACGGTCAGGATGGCGGGCTCGGTCGCCTCCCCGAGCAGCCGCATCAGCACCACCTGTTCTTCCAGGGCCTCAAGCACTTCCCGCAACCCCTTGCTGAAATCGTGCGCGGCCAGGTTAGCGGCTCCGCCGAAGACAATCTTTTCCTCGTTCCGCTCGACCAGGCTGGCCAGCAGCACGGCGAGCACGGCGTTGGCGTTCGTCCGCTCCCCGGCCGGGATCCGCTCGGCGAGGTCGCTGACCATCGCGGCGGCGTCTGACAGCTTATGTCCGCCCAGGCAGGTGTTCACGACCGCGCGTACGTGGGATACCGAGGCGTCGTCCCAGGGGTCGGGCAGGTCGACGGTGCACTGCTCGACCCGGCCCGTGTCGGTGATGAGGACCAGCAGCAGCTTCTGCGGGGCGAGCGGGACCAGTTCGATGTGCCTGATCGCGGACCTGGTCAGCGACGGGTACTGCACCACGGCCACCTGGCGGGTCAGCTGGACCAGCAGCCGCACCGTGCGCATCACCACGTCGTCGAGGTTGTACGCACCCGCCAGGAACGTCTCGATGGCGCGCCGCTCGGCCGCCGACAGCGGCTTGACGCTGGACAGCCGGTCGACGAAGAGCCGGTAGCCCTTGTCCGTCGGTATCCGCCCGGCGCTGGTGTGCGGCTGCGCGATGAAACCCTGCTCCTCAAGCACCGCCATGTCGTTCCTGATGGTCGCGGGCGACACGTCGAAGTGATGCCGGTCGACGAGCGACTTGGATCCCACCGGTTCAGTGGTGGACACGTAGTCTTCGACGATCGCACGGAGCACCGTCAGTTTCCGGTCGTCGAGCACGCGTTCACCTCCTTGGCACTCATAGGTCCCGAGTGCTAAGTCTAGTGCGTCTTGCAAGTTCCCGGCGCGTGACAGCAAGGCGAACGGGCACCTGGCCATACCCGGGCCAGGCTCTCGGTAATGCCGCTCTGGGTATGGCCCACAGCAAAATGGTAGCCCGGCCGGCCCAGGCCGCGATAGCGCGTGTCGGCGGCGTCCCGGCCGGGATC
>DAIOWL010000978.1:0-3043 GCA_036758545.1 Streptosporangiaceae bacterium
GATCAGCAGGCGGAACAGCCTGCCCTCCGCGGTGGTCCTGGTGGCCTGCAGCACGATTTCCTCCTCAATTGGTTTCTGACATCGGCCAGTTTAATATGAGAGATACTTGGGTTAAAGTGAGAGAATGTCGCAGTTGCGATCGATACAGCCGATCAAAAGCGGCCTGGGCCTGCGCGAACTCCAGGCGGTCCTGGCCATCGCCGAACTCGGGTCGTTCCGGGCCGCCGCGGCCGCGCTCGGCTTTACCCAGTCCGCGCTGTCGCACCAGGTCTCGGCGCTGGAGGCGGCCCTGGGACAGTCGTTGTTCGACCGCCCGGGCGGCCGGGCGGCGGTGCGCCTGACCCCCGCGGGCGAGGCGGTCTGCCGCCGGGCCCGGCGGGCCCTCCGCGAGGTCGAGGCGGTGGCCGCCGACGCGGAGCAGGCCGCCCACGGCGAGAGCGTCCGGGTGCGGGTGGGCGTGACCCAGACCGCGGCCGCGGAGATCATGCCCGCGGCCCTGCGCGTCTTCCGCGACGACCATCCCGGTGTCGAGGTCGTGCTGATCGCGGCCGATGAGCTGGAGAGCTCGCGGGACGGCCTGCTCCGGGGCGATTTCGACCTGGCGTTCTCCTACAATTCCGAGACCGACGAGTACATCGAGGCCATCGCGGTGGTGGAGGACTCCTGGGTGATCCTCACCCGGCGCGACAGCGCGATCGCGAGCCTGGACCGCCCCGAGTTCACCGTGCTCGACCAGCAGGACCTGGTGGCCTGGGCCCGCCGGTGGCGCGGGCAGGCCGCCCTCGAGGACGGCTGGGCCCGGCGCGGCATCGCGCCGAAGATCGTCTACCGGACCGACGACAACCTGGCCTTGCAGCGGCTGGTGGCGGCCGGGCTCGGCCACGCCTGCATCGGGCGGGTGGCCGCCAGCCGGGCCGTCGACCCGGCGCTGACCTGGCTCGAGCCGGACGAGGCCACGGCCCAGCGGACGATTGCCTTGTGCTACGCCAGGCACCGCCCGGTGACGGCGACCGCCCGCTCGCTCATCACGGCCATCCGCTCCCAGGGCGGGTGAGTTTTCGGCGGGCCTACGGCCGGTTAGGTCTGGCGGTCAGGTCGATGAGCATGCGCTGGTGCGGGAGGCCGGCGTAGTCCACCAGGTCGCCGGTCCGTTCCCAGCCCAGCCAGCGGAAGAACGCGACGTTGGCGGGCTGGATGAAGGCCTCCATCTCCCGGCCGCCGAGCCGGGCGGCCGCGCTGACCGCGAACCGGACCAGCGGAGCGCCGAGGCCGAGATGGCGATAGCTGTCCAGTACAGCCAGGCGGTCGCCCTTCCACCGTCCGCCGGCTCCGGCCTCGGGTCCCAGCGGGTAGAGCCGGACCGTGCCGCAGAGGGTCTCGCCCGCCCGGCCGATGACGTGGATCGTGGCCGGGTCATCGTCATGAGCGTCGACGTCGCCGCCGCCACCTCCGTACGAGCCGCCGAACATGCCCTGCTCGATGACGAAGACCTGGTGCCGGATCCGGAAGTGCGCGCACCGCTCGGCCTCGGTGGCCACGGCCTCGCAGGCCAGCAGCTCCGTGGCCGCCGTCCGGGACGAGCGCCCCGGCAGGCTAGCCGTGGCTGACGAGCGGAAGGAAGGTTCGGCCATCCGTGTCGGTTCTCTCCTCTAGCAGGCTCATCCCGGAACAGGCCTGGCACCGGGCGCAGCCGGCGGCCGCCGTGTGCGCGCCGATGCCGCGCGCCCTCAGGTAGGGCACGACCCGGCGGTAGATCGTCTCGCAGTACTCGGGCGAGGGGGCGACCAGGTCTTCCATCAGGCTGCCCACGGTCGGGCGCAGCGGCACCACGAACGGGTAGACGCCGATGTCGATCGCCCGGCGGCACCCCTCCACGATCAGGTCGGGGTCCTCCCCCATGCCGAGGATCACGTAGGTGGAGACCTGGCCCTCGCCGAACGCGGCTACCGCCCGCTCCCAGGCCCGGAAGTAGCCGTCGATTCCGGTGCGCGCCTTGGCCGGGGCGATCCGGGCCAGCACCTGCGGGTCGAAGGTCTCGACGTGGATGCCAGCCGAGGAGATGCCCATATCGGCGACCCGGTCGATCACGTCCAGGTCCCGGGGCGGCTCGAACTGCACCTCCACCGGCAGGCCCGAGGCCTCGCGCACCGCCTGGCCGCAGCGGGCGACGTAGAGCGCGCCCTTGTCCGGGGTGGCCGTCGTCCCGGTGGTCAGGGTGGCGTCCACCGCGCCGTCTAGATCCCGGGCCGCGACCGCGACCTCGGCCAGCATCTCCGGGGTCTTCCTCGCGATCGTTCGGCCGTTGGCGAGCGTGACGCCGATCCCGCAGAACGCGCACTGGTCGGCGTTGCCCCAGTAGGCGCACGTCTGGTTGACCGTGCTGGCCACCGAGTCCAGGTGCAGCAGGGCGATCTTCCAGTACGGGATGCCGTCGGCCGTGGCCAGGTCGTAGTAGCGGGGGCGGCGGGCCGGCTCGGCCGAGGCCAGCCGCTCGCCGTCCCGGTAGACGGCCCAGCCGTCGTCCTCGGCCCGCAGCACGTACGGCGAGGTCGTGGCGTAGTGCGCGCCGGTGGGCACGGTGGCGGCGAAGCCGTCGACCCAGAGCATGCCGGCGTCGGCAGGCCCGGCGCCGCCCTGGCGGGACTCGAGCGGCACCTCCACCCGCAGGCCGCGGCCCTGCAGCTCGGTGATGAGGTGCGCCAGCCGGTTGTCTGCGCGCGGCCGGTCGTCCGTGTGGGCCCGGTTGTCAGCGCGGGGCCGACCCTTAGAGTCGGCCCGGTCGGCCGGGGAGTCGTGCATCGCGCCTCCGCGGAAACCTATGTGATCCGATACGTACGTTCACCATCCTTGATAAACCAGCCGGCTACGTCAAGGCAACCTCACAGATGCATCGTCGCAATAGCAGACACGCCAGAAGTTCCGCTCATCCCGCCAGAACGGGGTGTTCGGCGCCGCATAGGCGCTCAACCGTGGGGTGAAGGGGCCATCGCCCCCAGTAGATGGGGGCAAGGTCCCCTTCACCTCAGCGAGGGGAGGCGGGGGC
>DAIOWL010000979.1:0-3040 GCA_036758545.1 Streptosporangiaceae bacterium
TGGTGACGCCGATCGCCGACGCCTACATGGACTCGGTCCCGATCGTGGCCATCACCGGGCAGGTGCCGACCAGCCTGATCGGCACGGACGGCTTCCAGGAAGCCGACATCTCCGGCATCACGATCCCGATCACCAAGCACAACTTCCTGGTCACCAAGCCCGAGGACATCGCCCGGACCATCGGCGAGGCCTTCCACGTGGCCGCGACCGGGCGACCGGGCCCGGTGCTGGTGGACGTGGCCAAGGACGCCATGCAGGCCATGACCGACTTCGCCTGGCCGGTCCCGTTCGACCTGCCCGGCTACCACCCGGTGACCAGGCCGCACGCCCGCCAGGTGCGCGAGGCCGCCCGGCTGATCAGCGAGTCCCGCCGCCCGGTGCTCTACGTCGGCGGCGGCGTGATCAAGGCGCGAGCCTCCGCCCAGCTGCGGGAGCTCGCCGAGCTGACCGGCATCCCGGTGGTCACCACGCTGATGGCCCGGGGCGCGTTCCCGGACCGGCACCCGCAGCACATGGGCATGCCCGGCATGCACGGCTCGGTGTCGGCGGTCGGCGCGCTGCAGAAGGCCGACCTGCTCATCGCCCTGGGCACCAGGTTCGACGACCGGGTGACCGGCAAGCTGGACACGTTCGCGCCCGGCGCGCTGATCGTGCACGCGGACATCGACCCGGCCGAGATCTCCAAGAACCGCCGCGCCGACGTGCCGATCGTCGGCGACTGCCGCGAGGTCATCGCCGACTTGGTGGCCGCGGTGCGGGCCGAGCAGGAGCAGGGCCGCCGCCCCGACCTGACCGGCTGGCGGACCCAGCTGAACTCGTGGAAGGACACCTACCCGCTGGGGTTTGCCGAGCCGGACGACGGCACGCTCGCCCCGCAGCACGTGATCAGGCGGATCGGCCAGATCGCCGGGCCGGAGGCGGTGTACGTGGCCGGCGTCGGCCAGCACCAGATGTGGGCGGCCCAGTTCATCGACTACGAGAACCCGGGCACCTGGATCAACTCGGGCGGGCTGGGCACGATGGGCTTCGCCGTGCCGGCCGCGATGGGCGCCAAGATGGGCCGCCCGGATACCACCGTGTGGGCGATCGACGGCGACGGCTGCTTCCAGATGACCAACCAGGAGCTGGCCACCTGCGCCATCGAGGGCATCCCGGTCAAGATCGCGATCATCAACAACGGCAGCCTCGGCATGGTCCGGCAGTGGCAGACGCTGTTCTACAACCAGCGCTACTCCAACACCGACCTGCACCGGACGGCCGAACGGAAGCTGGCCGGCACCCGCATCCCCGACTTCGTCAAGCTCGCCGAGGCGTACGGCTGCGAGGGCATCCGCTGCGAGGAGGCCGCCGACGTGGACACGGTGATCGAGCGGGCCATGGCCATCGAGGACCGCCCCGTCGTGGTGGACTTCATCGTGCATCGGGACGCCATGGTCTGGCCCATGGTCGCGGCCGGCACCAGCAACGACGACATCAAGTTCGCGCGCGGCATGGCGCCCGACTGGGGAGGAAGTTCAGAATGACCCGGCACACGCTGTCCGTGCTCGTGGAGAACAAGCCGGGCGTCCTGGTCAGGATCGCGGGGCTGTTCGCGCGGCGGGGCTTCAACATCGACTCCCTCGCCGTCGGGCCCACCGAGCACGAGGAGATCTCCCGCATCACGATCGTGGTCAACTGCGACGAGCACCCGCTCGAGCAGGTCACCAAGCAGCTGAACAAGCTGATCAACGTGCTGAAGATCGTCGAGCTCGAGCCGGGCGCGACGGTGCAGCGAGAGCTGATCCTGATCAAGGTCAGGGCCGACGCGGAGAGCCGGTCGAAGGTGCTCGAGGCCGTCGGCCTGTTCCGGGCCAAGGTGGTGGACGTCGCGCTCGACGTGATCACCGTCGAGGCGACCGGGAACCGGGAGAAGCTCGACGCGCTGATCAAGGTGCTCGAGCCGTTCGGGCTCAAGGAGCTGGTGCAGTCCGGGATGGTGGCCATCGGCCGCGGCGGCCGCTCCATCACCGACCGCGCGCTGCGACCGGTCGAGCGCAGCGCTTAGATTCAGATTTCGTTCGACGACAACACAGAAGAAGGGCCCGTTTCAGTGGCAGAGATTTTCTACGACGACAGCGCCGACCTGTCCGTGATCCAGCGCAGGCACGTGGCCGTCCTCGGGTACGGCAGCCAGGGGCACGCGCACGCGCTCTCGCTCCGGGACTCCGGCGTGGACGTGCGCGTCGGGCTGCCCGAGGGATCCAAGAGCCGCGAGAAGGCCGCCAACGACGGCCTGCGCGTGGTCACGCCCGGCGAGGCGTGCGAGGAAGCGGACCTGATCATGGTCCTGATCCCGGACCACCTCCAGCGCCAGCTGTACGCGGAGGCGATCGCCCCGTCGCTGGTGGAGGGCGACGCGCTGTTCTTCGCGCACGGCCTGAACATCAGGTACGACCTGATCAGCCCGCCGGGCGACGTGGACGTGTGCATGGTCGCGCCCAAGGCCCCGGGCCATCTGGTCCGGCGCCAGTTCGCGCAGGGCCGCGGCGTGCCCGTGCTGGTCTGCGTCGAGCAGGACGCGACCGGCAACGCGTGGCCGCTCACCCTGGCCTACGCCAAGGCCATCGGCGGCACCCGGGCGGGCGCGCTGAAGAGCACGTTCACCGAGGAGACCGAGACCGACCTGTTCGGCGAGCAGACGGTGCTCTGCGGCGGCGTGGCCGAACTGATCAAGGCCGGCTTCGCGACCCTGGTCGAGGCGGGCTACCAGCCCGAGTCGGCCTACTTCGAGTGCCTGCACGAGATGAAGCTGATCGTGGACCTGATGTACGAGGGCGGCATCTCCAAGATGTACTGGTCGGTGTCTGACACCGCCGAGTACGGCGGCTACACCCGCGGCCCGCGGCTGATCAACGAGCGGACCCGCGAGGAGATGCGCCGCATCCTGGGCGAGATCCAGGACGGGTCGTTCGCCCGGGAACTGGTCGAGGAGTTCGACGCGGGCAAGCCGAACTTCCTCAAGCGCCGCGAGGAAGAGCACAACGAGCAGATCGAGCAGGTC
>DAIOWL010000980.1:0-3034 GCA_036758545.1 Streptosporangiaceae bacterium
TCCTCCGGGGTCGCGCTGGCGTCCGGCTTCAGCGCCACGGCCGCGCCGACCTCCTCGCCGAGGTTGTCGTGCGGGATCCCGATCACGGCCACCTCGGCCACCGCCGGGTGCTCGTGCAGGACTTCCTCGATCTCGCGCGGGTAGACGTTGTAGCCGCCCCGGATGATCAGGTCCTTCTTGCGGTCGACGATGTAGAAGTAGCCGTCCTCGTCGACCTTGGCCAGGTCTCCGCTGCGGAACCAGCCGTCGGTGATCGCCTCGGCGGTGGCCTCGGGCTTGCCCAGGTAGCCCTTCATCACGTTGGGGCCCTTGATGGCGATCTCGCCGATCTCTCCCTCGGGGGAGGGCTGTCCCAGCTCGTCGACCAGTCGCATCTGCACGCCCTCGACCGGGACGCCGATCGAGCCCGGCTTACGGGGCCGGTCCGGGAGGTTGAACGACGCGACCGGTGAGGTCTCCGACAGCCCGTAGCCCTCCAGGATGACGCAGCCGAACTTCTCCTCGAACCCGCGCAGGATCTCCAGCGGCAGCGAGGCGCCGCCGGAGATGCAGGTCCGCAGCGTCGCGGCCTGCGCCGGGTCGCCGTCGGGGGCGTGCAGCATGGCGGCGTACATGGTCGGCACGCCCTCGAAGATCGTCACCGCGTCGCGCTGGATGATCTCGAGCGCCCTGGCCCCGTCGAACCTGGGCAGCAGCGTCAGCGTCCCCCCGGCCGCTACGGTCGCGTTCAGCCCGCAGGTCAGGCCGAAGACGTGGAACAGCGGCAGGCAGCCCATCGTCACGTCGTCCGTGCCGTTCTGCAGCAGGGTCCGTGTGACCAGGTCGGCGTTGCTGGTCATGTTGGCGTGGGTGAGCTGGGCGCCCTTCGGCTTGCCGGTGGTGCCCGAGGTGTACAAGATGACCGCGTCGTCCTCGCCGCCCCGGCCGGACTGTTCGCTGGCGGGGGCGTGCCCGGCGAGCAGGCCGGCCAGGTCGGCGGTCTCGGCCACCAGGACCTGGGCTCCGGCATCGGCGGCGCCCTTGGCCGCCTCGCCCGCCGCGGTGTGCCATGCGATCAGCACCCTGGCGCCGGAGTCGCTCAGGTAATAGCCGATCTCCCGGCTCTTGAACAGCGGATTCATCGGCACCACGACGGCCCCGGCGGCCAGCGCACCGTAGAAGGCGATCGGGAACGCCGGGACGTTCGGCAGCATGATCCCCACCCGGTCCCCGGGCTCCACCCCCGCCGCGGTCAGCAGCGTGCTCATCCGCCCGGCGGCCTCGCGCAGCTCAGCGTAGCTGAGCACGAAATCATCCAGCCGGATCGCGGGATGGCCGGGGCGGCTGGCGGCTGAATGCTCAAGGAACGAACCAAGGTTCGCCAGGTCATCGTCGGGATGCGCCATTACTGCTCCTCCCCATTACACGACTGATCGATAGCCACGACTGCCCAGGCCTGATCAGCCAGGTGCTGATCGGAGTATGGTCCTCGGCGTGTCAACCATCGCACGGCGGCGTCTGAACGGGAAGCCCGCATCGGCCAGCTGGTACCCGTACGGCGGGCGGCTGCCCAGGTACCGGCCCTGCTCCCCAGTCTGGGTGGCGCTTGTCGTGCCGGCGGTCAGTATGCGATGTTCGCGGCGTCGAGTAGGGCGTGCAGCGACGCGGAAGACAGAGCAGCAATCCTGGCCGCGCTGCGAGTGGCGTTGTCAGGCGAGAACACCTCCGGGCTCACCTGACGAAGTGCATCCATGTCGGCCAGGGTCCGAACGATCTCGATCAGCGGGAACTCACCGGTGCCTGGCCAGCTGCGGTCGAAGCAGTTCTCCTCCAGGGTCACGCCGGCCGGCAGCCGCAGGGGGCCGTCGCTGAGTTGCACGCAGTGAATACGGTCGCCCGGAATCTCCTTGAGCATGTCCAGCGTCGATCCGCTGCGAATGTAGTGGAGGGTGTCGAAGACGATCCCGCCGTTCGGCCGGTCCGCGGCCGAGACGACCGACCACGCTTGGCGGAGGGTCTTGACTCCCCACATGGGGAGGTTCTCTAGATCGCACGTGACGTCGTACTGCGCCGCGAGATCGCAGGTAGATGCAAATGTTCGACGACCTCGTCCGCCGTGTAGACGTCTTCGGCGAAGGTGGCGTTCAAGCTGCAGTACGTGATGCCGAGCTGTTCGCACAGTTCGAAGAACTCCACGGCCTCGATGTCGAAATCGTCGATGTAGGAGGCGTCCATGTTGGTCGGGAGCCATCGTGGGTTCCAGTTGCTGAGTGGATCGAGGCGTGTGATGGCCACGCCGTTCTCCGCGGCGATCTCGAGCAGGTCCCCGGGCCGGAGTCCGTCCTTGATCGTGTCTCGCGTCTCGTGCGGATGCAGTGACAGCTGACCGAATCCGGCGAGCTTGGCGGCGCGGATCTTGTCGCGGAAGTCGAGGTGGCGGACATTGGAGAAGGGCATGACCAGTGGGTCCTGGACGCGTCCGCAGGCCGCCGTGGCCATGTCGCCGTTCCCCGGATTCACGCGCAGTCCTTTTCGTCGTCTGTCATCCGCAGGATCGGTTTGATGACTCGGCCGTTTTCCATGTCGGCGATGGCGCGCTGGATCTCGGCAAACCGGTAGTTGCCCACGAGCCTGCCGACGGGGAATCGTCCCTGCCGGTACAACTCGATCAGTAGCGGCACGAGCTTGCGTGCTTCGGCGTCGCCCTGGATGGTCCCGCGGACGGTCCGGCCGTTGAGCAGGGCGTTCATGTCCAGGCTGGTCCGGGTGCCGGCCGGGGCGGCGCCCGCCATCACGACGGTTCCTGTCATGGCGAGCGAATCCAGCGCGCTGGCGACGACGGCCGGATTCCCCGTCGTGTCGAAGATATAATCGGCCCCGCTTCCGGTGAGTTGCTGGATGGCGTCCCGGGCCTCGCGATCGGATGCGTCTACCGTGTGCGTCGCTCCCAGTTCGGATGCCGTTTCCAGTCGCTCGGGGTTCGTGTCAACCGCGATGATCTGTCCCGCACCCAGATGACGCGCCATCATCAAGGCGGCCAGCCCGACGGTCCCGG
>DAIOWL010000981.1:0-3031 GCA_036758545.1 Streptosporangiaceae bacterium
CCATGGCAGCCACCACGGCCCGTTCGGTAATCAATGACCTGATCCCTTCCTGCACATACATACGGCGTCGCAGCGCATCCGCGCTGCGACGCCGTATTGAATTCAGCGCTATTTACCGAAAGGGGAGCTCATCCTGAATCGTGAGCGGCTTGATCAGCTTATCCCGGGAATGGCAAACCGGGCCTCAGCTGCTCGGAGTGGGCAAATGGCAGGAAATCTTCGGGTTCACGCCCACGTAGTTGAGCGGGCCAGCCGCAATCGTGGCGATGATGTTGCCGGCGTGGGCGCAGTTAGTCGGCGACGAGCCGTAGTATCCGCGCTGCCCGGCAGCAATTGCCCCGATAACCAGCCATATCAGCAAGACGAGTCCTCCGACTCGCATTTGTACCTCCGAAGGACGGGCAGCTCCTGCTCTTCCGAAGAGCTGCGGACGCGGGACGTTTCTACGTCTACCCCGTGCGCGGCGGATACACGTGAACGCAGCGTCGAATGTCCGGCGGATTCGGCATTCCGCGCAACCAGCCGTATCCCGGCGAAGTGTTTCGGGCGCCGGTGTATCGTGTCTGCTGATGGCCCGGGATGGCAAGACCACACGGCGCGAACCTGCGGGACAACAGGCGCCCACCCGTCAGCCGGGTTCCCGGCCAGACGGCGACGGTGCCATGCCTCCGCTCCCCCCACCGGACCCCGATGATCCGATGTCGTACAGCTATACCACTGACCTGGCCGCGATCCGGGCCGTCGTGCACCGGTACGCGATCCAGGCCGGCCTGACCGAGGCCCGCGCCATCGACCTCACGCTGGCGGTCAGCGAGGTGGCGGCCAACACGATCAAGCACGCCAAGTCCCCGGGCAGCCTGAAGATCTGGTACGACGCGAACGAGATCGTCTGCCAGATCCACGACGAGGGGATCATCACCGACCCGATGGCCGGGCGGCGCGAGCCGTCGCTCGACGCCCTGGGCGGGCACGGGCTCTGGATCGTCAACCAGGTCTGCGACCAGGTGGAACTGCAGTCGGACGAGAACGGCACCACGATCAGGCTGCACATGACACTGCCGCGGCGCGGCACTGGTCAGTGACCCGGCCGGGCTGACCCGCCGGGCGAATCCCGCCGCCATGCGCCTTGTGGTACAACAAGTGCGTGGATCTGCTGACGGTCTCTGTGACGGCGCGGGAGTCCGCCGGCGAACCCTACACGCTGGTGGAGATCGCCGGCGAGGCCGACGTGACGAACACGGACGATCTACGCCGCCTGCTCGACGAAGAGGTGTCCCAGCAACCGCGCACGCTGATCATCGACATGTCCGGCCTGCGCTTCATGGACTCCTCGGCGCTGCACGCACTGCTCCGGGTGAACCGGTCCCTTGACCGGCAAGGCGGCGTCCTGGCGCTGGTGTCGCCGCAGCCCGCGGTGGCGAAGATCCTGCGGCTGACCACCGCCGACCGGCTGATCCCCGTCTTCGGCAGCGTGGCGGAGGCTGCGGCGGGCTGATCACCGGCCATATTTATCCGCAGTTGCCCCATGCGGGGTTTGCAATCTCGCGTGATGGGATATGCTTCTAGCTAGTGGTGCCTACGACGCAGGCACGCTCAACGCGACATGGTTGTTCGCGGAGCGCGCAGATCGGGCACCACTTTTCCGTCTCTCGCTAGCGAACACCGTGACGAGGTTCGAAGCGAGAGAGGCCCCCATGAAGATCGCCCTAGTAGCCCAGAACGCGACGCCACTGCACCCCCGCACGGGCTCCGGCCCCGACCGTGACGACATCGGGCTCAGCGAGCTCACCCGCCAGCTCGCCGGGCAGGGTCACCAGGTCACCGTCTATACCCAGAAGAACCTGGTCGACGTGCCCGACCAGGCCGAACTGCACGCCGGCGTCCGGGTCGAGCACATCGACGCCGGCCCGGTCGCCGAGACCGCCACCGAGCCCGGGGACGCCGACCTGCTCGAGCGGGTGCCCGCCTTCAGCGGCCCGCTGCGCAGCCTCTGGGAGAGCGACCGCCCGGATGTCGTACACGCCCTGGCCTGGACCAGCGGGCTGGCGGCGCTGGCCGCCGCGCGCGACCTCGGCATCCCGGTCGTGCAGGAGTTCAGCTCGCTCAGCGTCGCCGAGCGCCGGGCCGCCGCCGGTTTCCGGGACCAGCCCGGCGCGGTGAAGGCAGACGGCGCGTCCGCGGCGCGGATCAGGCTCGAGCCGGCCATCGGCCGCAGCGCCAACGCGGTGGTCGCGACCAACTCCGCCGAGGTCTCCGACCTGGCCAGCCTGGGCGTGCACCGCTCCTCGATCCGGATCGTGCCGTGGGGTGTCGACACCGACCTGTTCACCCCGGAAGGACCGGTGGCCAAGCGGAACGGCCGGCCGCGGCTGCTCACCGCGACGGACCTGACCCAGCGCAAGCCGCTCGAGACGCTGCTCCGGGCGCTGACCAAGGTGCCCGACGCGGAGCTGCTGGTCGTCGGCGGACCGGCCGAGGCCGAGCTGTCCAAGGATGACAATTACGTCAAGCTGGCCAAGTTCGCGGCCACGCTGGGCATCGCCGACCGGGTGATCTTCACCGGGAAGGTGGAGTACGACGCCATGCCGTCGCTGCTGCGCTCCGCCGACCTGGTCATCAGCACCTGCCAGTACGAGCCGTCCGGCACGACCTCGCTGCAGGCGATGGCGTGCGGCACCCCGGTCATCGCTCCCCCGGTCGGCGGGCACATGGACGCCGTGGTGGACGGGACGACGGGCATCATCATCCCGCCGGACCGGCCGGCCCTGCTGGCGCAGCGGATCCGGCAGCTGCTCGCGCACCCGATGCTGATCGAGGCGTACGGAGTGGCGGCGGTCGACCGGGTTCGGTCCCGGTATTCCTGGAGCCGCATCGCCGGGGAGACGCTAGCGGTCTATGATCGCGTCACCCGGGCGGCATAACGCGCCACGCACGGGGCGTAATGCGTCGCACGGGCGGCGTAAAAGGCGTACAAATATAACCAGGAGCCTGTATCCCCCCCGCAGGCGTCCTAGCTGAGGCCCGGGAAGCG
>DAIOWL010000982.1:0-3031 GCA_036758545.1 Streptosporangiaceae bacterium
CTCGAGGCCGCGCTGACCGCGCTGGGGGTACCGCACGACGTGAAGGTGTACCCGGAGGCCGGGCACAGTTTCATGAGCCCCAAGCCGGCTGCGATGGCTCCGCTCACCGCGCTGGCGCGGCTGCAGTACGACAAGGGCGCGGCCGAGGATGCCTGGTCGCGGATCTTCGCGTTCTTCGGCACGCACCTGAGCTAGTCCGGCTCATCCCCTTAGGGGGCCAGGTCGTAGTGGATGAGGCGGTCGGGGCGCCGCGCTCCCTCAGCACCCGGGCGGTCTTGACGATCATGTGGTCGGGGCCGCTGATGTAGACGTCCCGGTCGGCCCAGGTGGCCTTGGCGGCCAGGTCGGGGATCGTGCCGTGCATGATGTCGTGGCCGTGGGCCGGCTCGTCCGACACCGCCGGGATGACCTGCAGCCACGGGTAGATCAGTTCCATCTCCCGCAGTGCGGGCAGGTCGTACAGGTCCTGGTGCCGTCGCGCGCCGTAGTAGAGCACGATCTCGCGGTGCCGGCCCGGGTCAGGCGCGGTGATCAGGGCCTCGATGATGGCCTTGACCGGGGCCAGCCCGGTACCGCCGGCCAGGCACAGGACGTCCCGCTCCGACTGCGTGTCGGCGATCATGGCGCCGGCCGGCGCGCCGAGCACGAGCGGGTCGCCGGCCCGGACCTGGTGCACGAGAACCGGGCTGACCAGCCCGCCGGTAACCGCGCGTACGTGCAGCCGGAGCAGCCCGTCGGACCGCGGGACGTTCGCGATCGAATAGGTACGCCACAGCCGCGGCCAGTGCGGCGTCTGGACGCTGATGTGCTGTCCGGGGAGGTAATTCAGCGGCTCCTCGGGCTGCAGGGTCAGCACCGCCACATCGGGTCCGCGCAGTTCAATGGCGGTCACGGTGGCGATCCACCACGCCGGGGACTCCGCCGCGTCGTCCTTGGCGGCCTCGATCATGATGGTGGCGGCGCGGTTGTACGCCATCTCCCAGGCGTGCTTCGCGGTCTCGTTCCAGCGTGGCGCGGCGAACCGCTGCAGCGTCGCGAGCAGGGCCCGCCTGAACACCTCGTAATGCCGATCGCGAACGCCGAACTTACGATGCGCGCGCCCGAGTTCCTGCAGGTAAGGCACGAGACGATCGTGGTCGGCCTGGCTCTGCTGGGCATCGGCGATCCGGCCCAGGGCCTCGAAGAAACGCCGTCGCTGCAGGTCCATCGCGGCCGGGAACATAGCCCGGATTTCGGTGTCCATGGCAAACAGCTGGGCGTAGAAGTATGTCATTGCCGCATCAGCGACCGGCTCGAGCAGCGAGAATGAGACCTGTGCAGGATTTCGGACGGCATCGGCCGGGACTTTAGGTGCCGAAAGGCCTTCAGCTGGGCGGGCCGATTCGTTGCCTGCGGGAATCACCACACTCACAGTGTCGCACCGGCAGCAGAGCGCTATCATCGATTTCCGGCAAGTCGGGTTTAACCGGCCCTGAAGATTTTCCCGGTGGAGCAGGTCTGACGAAGGCGTGATGGGCCATTATGGGCTTGGGACCTTATGTGCAGGAGGGCAACGGATGGGCCGGCCGATCATCGGCATCACTGGGGAGCTCGAGGCCGCCCGGTGGGGCAACTGGATTCGCGAGGCCGTGGTCTCGCCGGTGAGCTACACCAGGGCCATCGATCGCGCTGGGGGGACGCCGGTGATCTTGCCGCCGGTGCCCGCGACTTCCGTGCCCGTGCTGATCGCCGGACTCAGCGGCCTGCTGCTGACCGGCGGCCGTGACGTCGACCCCTCCTTGTACGACGAGGCGCCGCACGAGCAGACCGACCTGCCCGACCACCGGCGAGACCGGTTCGAGCTGATCCTGACCCGGGCGGCGATCGAGGCCGATCTTCCCTTCCTGGCTGTCGGCCGCGGCATGCACATCCTCAACGTGGCCCGGGGCGGCACCCTGACCCAGCACCTTCCCGACCGCCTGGGCAACGAGAGCCACAAGCCCGACCCGGTCAAGATGACCACCCATGACCTCCAGATCGCCGCGGCGAGCAAGCTCAGCGGCGTGCTGGGCGAGACCGCCCAGGTTCCCGCGTCCCACCACCAGGCGGTCAACCAGCTCGGCACCGGGCTCCTCACCGTGGCCTGGACGTCGGACCAGGTCGTGGAGGCACTTGAGGTGCAGGGTCACCGGTGGGGCCTGGGCGTGCAGTGGAGCCCCGAGGAGGGCGACGACGCCCGGCTGTTCGAGGCGCTGGTGGCGGCGGCCAGCACGGCCGCGCAGCCCCCAACGCCACCGCAGCCCGAGGTGAGCAACCGCTCCAAGCGCAAGCGGCACGCCGCCCGCTCCTCCTAGGCGCTGTTACGGGTTACGGGTACCGGCTTCACCCGGCTTTACCGGCCCCGGCTTCTCTTACTGCCCCCCTGCCCCTGCGGCGGGACCGCGGTGCACGCCGGCCCGCACCGGCGCAGCGTGCCCGTCCAGCCCTGGCCGCGCAGGACCTCGGCGATCTCCGCGGCGGTCCGGCAGCGGTACTCGGTGACGTCGGGCCAGCCGTACCTCAGCGTCCGCACTCCCTGGGCCAGGTTGGCGTTGTCCCGGTGGGTGTCGCGCCAGCGCCCCTCGGGCGGGTGAGCGGCGTTGCCGTCTAGCTCCACGCACAGCCTGAACGGCTCGTACAGATTGTCCAGGTAGCGGTGCCCGCTGCCATGCCTGCGCCTGGCCTGCCGCCGGGCCGGCGGCAGCCCGTGGGCGCGCTCGACGCCGTGCACGTACCGCCGCTCCAGCGGCGAGTGGACGCCGTCGGCGGCATCGTGCAGGGCCGCGGTGACCCAGCCGCGCCAGCGCATCCGCGAGCGGGCCGCGAGCGCCTTGCCGAGAAGTTCGGGTGTGCTGAGGCGGCGGCCGACAGCAGCCGAGATCCAGCCGTAGGCATCGTCGAAGGTCCGCGCCGCGGCGATCAGGTCGAGCACGGTGTCCTCGACGGTGGTCCGCGGCAGATGCCACGGCGGCTGCCATTCCGCAACCAGTCCCCGCGATCTGTGGATAACCAC
>DAIOWL010000983.1:0-3016 GCA_036758545.1 Streptosporangiaceae bacterium
CCCGAACGAGTCGGGGTCCACGACCGGGCGCGGGGCCGGGAGCTCGTCCGGGGTGATCGCTTCGGCCGCCTGACGGCGGTCGGCGGGAGCCCCGGGCACCACGGTCATGAACGCGGGGCAGTCACCGTCCAGGCAGCTGTAGTCGACGTTGCAGGAGGACTGGTGCACGCGGGTCTTGCGGCCGAACTCGGTCGGCACCGGCTGCACCGACAGGCAGTTGGACTTGCGCCCGCAGTCCCCGCAGCCCTCGCAGATCCGCTCGTTGATGAATACCCGGGTCTGCGGCTGGGCGATCTTGCCCCGCTTGCGCTTGCGGCGCTTCTCGGTGGCGCACTCCTGGTCGTGTACGAGCACGGTGACGCCTGGTGTGGCCGCGAGGACCCGCTGCGCTTCGGCGATCCGGGAGCGGTCCCACACGGCCACCCCGCGGGGCAGCCTGACGCGCCGGTAGCGACCGAGATCCTCAGTGGTGACGATGACCCGGGCCACCCCTTCGGCCAGCAGCACGCCGACGATCTGCGGCACGGTCATGCCGCTGGCCGGGCGCTGGCCGCCGGTCATGGCCACGGCCGAGTTGTACAGCAGCTTGTAGGTCATGTTCGCCCGGGCGGCCACCGCGGCCCGGATGGCCAGCGAGCCCGAGTGGTCGAACGTGCCGTCCCCGATGTTCTGCACGAAGTGGTCGCGGTCGAGGAACGGCGCCATGCCGATCCACTGCATCCCCTCGCCGCCCATCTGGGACAGCCCGGTGACGGTTCCGGCCTGGGACTCGTCCATCAGCAGCACCAGGGCGTGGCAGCCGATGCCGCCGCCGACCAGGGTCCCGGGCAGCGGCTTGGTGGAGCTGTTGTGCGGGCAGCCCGAGCAGAAGTACGGCACCCGGCTCACCAGCGGCAGGGTCGTGCGGACGTCGGCGGGCGCGGGAATGGCCGCGGCCGCGATCCCCCGGGCGCTCATCCGGCGCCGCAGCGGGCCGGTGATCACGTCGGCGTCCAGCTCGCCGTAGGCCGGGAGGAGCTCCGACCCGTCGGCGTCGCGCTTGCCGGTGACGGCCGGCTGGACCGGCCCGCCGTAGAGCACGTCGCGGATGGCGGCCTCGAGGAAGGAGCGTTTCTCCTCGACGACCAGGATCTCCTCCAGGCCGTCGGCGAACTCGCCGACGATGGTCTCCTCGAGTGGCCACGGCATGCCGACCCGCAGCAGGCGGACCGGGCTGCCGGCCAGGTCGGCCTCGTCGATGCCGAGACGGCGCAGCGCGGCCAGCACGTCGAGGAACGTATGCCCGGCGGCGACCACGCCGAGGACGTCGCCCGGGCCGCGCCCGACGACCCGGTTCAGCCCGTTGAGGCGCGCGTACTCCCGCGCGATGCGGAGCCGGCTGGTGACCAGGTCGCGCTCAAGCTGGCCCAGGGTGGGGTGCAGCAGCCGCGCCGTGGGCACGTGCGTCCCGGCGCCCGGCGGGATCCGCGGGGCCGGCCAGTCCGCGGCCAGGTTGACCGTTGACGATCCGTCCGCGACCGCGGTGACGATCTTCAGCCCGGTCCACAGTCCCGATGCCCGGGACAGCTCGATCGCGTGACGGCCGAGGTCGAGCACGTCCTGGCTGTCCGCCGGGTACAGGTACGGGATGCTCAGGTCGGCGAGCGCGCCGTCCGACGCGCACGGCAGCGTCGAGGACTTGGCGGCAGGGTCGTCGCCGACCAGGACCAGGGCCCCGCCCCTGGGGTGCGAGCCCATCAGGTTCCCGTGCCGCAGCGCGTCGGTGGCCCGGTCGAGGCCGGGAGCCTTGCCGTACCAGATGCCGATCACCCCGTCGCGGGCGGCGCCGGGAAGGGTGCAGGCGAGCTGGCTGCCCTGGACCGAGGTCGCGGCCGCCTCCTCGTTCAGGCCAGGGACGAACGTGACATCGTTCGTGTCGAGCAGCTGCTTCAGCCTGCCGAGTTCCTGGTCGTACCCGGCCAGCGGGGATCCCTCGTACCCGGAGATGAACGTCCCGACGTTTAGCCCGGCGGCCAGGTCGCGCCGGTGCTGGTCGATGGGCAGCCGGGCCAGGGCCTGGACGCCGGTCAGCTGCACCCGGCCCGACGTGGCGGTGTACCGGTCGCTCAGCTGCGGGCGGGCCGCCGTTTCAGTCATCTGATCCTCCGGTTAGCCGTCGGGGCTCCGTTTTGACGATATATCTAGCCAGGTGACCTACTGGTTCGCGGTCGGGCGACTCAGCTGCGCGGTAGTCAGCGACGGCCAGATGGAGCCGCCGCTGGCGCCGCCGCTCGAGGCGTTCTTCACCCCCGGCACCGGGGTGCCGGACCGGGATCTGCGCGAGGCCCTGGCCGCCGAGGGCCAGGGCCGGACCATGGTGAAGTGCGGCTACAACTGCCTGCTGGTGGAGACGCCGGACGGCCGCGCGGTCATCGACACCGGCCTCGGGGCGCGCTTTCTCGGCTACGGCCCGCGGATCGAGCCGCTGGTCGGCAGGCTCGGCGGCCAGCTGGCCGAGGCGGGGGCCACGGAGCTATCCGCCGTGCTGTTCACGCACCTGCACCAGGACCACGCGCGCGGCGCCACCTGGTCGGGCGAGCTCACCTTCCCCGCGGCGACCGGGTTCGCGCACGCCGCGGAGGTGGCGTTCTGGTCGGCAGCCGGGCGGTCACCGCAGGACGAC
The DNA here is from genome assembly GCA_036758545.1 of Streptosporangiaceae bacterium. Classification (GTDB taxonomy): domain Bacteria; phylum Actinomycetota; class Actinomycetes; order Streptosporangiales; family Streptosporangiaceae; genus Palsa-504. The sequence goes on from DAIOWL010000983.1 coordinate 2,663, forward strand.
GAGCACCGGCCGGCGGCGCTCGATGCGATCAGGCTGTTCGGGGAGAAGCTCCGCCCGTTCGAATCCGGCGACGAGATCCTCCCCCACGTCCGCGCCGTCGACGCCGCGGGCCACACGCCGGGCCACACGGCGTTCGTGCTGGAGAGCCACGGCGAGCGGCTGCTCTGCGCGGGCGACACCTTCTACGACAGCCTGCAGCTCAGCCATCCGCGATGGCGGACGCCCTGGGATCACGACGCGGAGCGATCGGTCCTCAGCCGTCGCCGTCTCCTGGGCTGGGCCGCCGACGAGAACCTCCTCGTCCACGCGTACCACATGCCGTTTCCCGGACTGGGCCGGGTCGAGCGGCACGGC
>DAIOWL010000984.1:0-3015 GCA_036758545.1 Streptosporangiaceae bacterium
GTGGTCTTGATGCCGACCGCCGACAGCGCCTGCTGCAGGGCCTGGGCGCCCTGGGTCTCGGTGGGCCGGTCGCTGCGATAGGCGATCCCGGTAGAGAAACCGTTCGGCTGACCGCAGGCCGACAGCTCCTGCTTGGCCTTGGCCGGGTCGCCTTGGGTCTTGGTGGTCGCTTCGTACATGTCGAACTTCTGGTAACCCGCCACGGTCGGCGGCAGCACCGTGCTGCCGATCGCCCCGCCGGCAATCGGGCCGCCGTAGGCGTTCTGCAGCGTCAGGTGGTTGGCGGCGTACTCGATCGCCTGGCGGCAGGCCAGGTTGGTGAACGGCGCCACCTGCGAGTCGATGTAGAAGAACCAGCCGAACCCGGTGAGCGGGTCGTCCGCGTGGGACTTGAGGTTCGGGTTGGCCAGGATCTTGGCCCGCGCCGCCGCCTGCACGCCGGTGCCCGCGAAGTCGACCTGGGCGTCGCCGGCCAGCAGCCGGTTGTCCACGTCGTTGGGGTTCATGTTCATGTTGACGACGATCTTGCTGGCCAGCTGCGAAACCGTCGGGTCCTCAGCCGCATTCCAGTTCTTGTTTGGGACCAGGACCGCCGTCTTGTTCAGCTGGTAGCTCTGGAACTCGTACGGGCCGGTGGAGTCGATGTGCGTCTGGTAGCTCGTGCCGGTGTCCTTGCCCGGCGGCACCGGAGCGCTCTGCGGGATCGACACCACGTAGTCGAATTCGGAGAACGGGTGCGCCAGGTGGAACACGACCGTCGAGGAGTCCGGCGTGGTGACCGCGGTCAGGCCCATCAGGTTCTTGGACCGGTTCTTGTAGGGCCCGGGGTAGGTCTTGGCGTTCCCGCCCAGCAGGTTCAAGAAGTAGCTCGGGCCGTTGGACAGCACGCCGCGGTCGAAGGTGCGCTCGACGGCGTACTTGACGTCCTGGGAGGTGACCGGGGTGCCATCCTGGAACTTGACCCCCGACTTGAGATGATAGGTCCAGGTCAGCCCGTTGTCGCTGACCGTGCCGGGCGCGGTGGCGAGGCCGGGGACGAGCGTGCGGCCGCAGGCGCCGGGGCAGTTCTTATAGGTCATCAGGGCCTGTGAGTAGAACCGGGCGAAGTCCCAGTCGGCGGCGAAGTAGGTATTGCCCGGGTCGAACGAGTCCGGCGCACTACGCCAGTCGAAGGTGAGTGTCCCGCCCTTGTGCGTCGACGGGTTGACCACGCTGGTGATCCCGGCGCCGTAAGCGGCGCTGGACGACGAGTTGCTGCCGTTCCCGTTACCGCTGCCGCCGCCGCTGCTGCACGCGGCCAGCATGAGGGCAGCTGCGGCCCCCGCCGCGGCTATCCCGAAGGTCCTGCGTCTCCTCATAAGATGAACGCCTCCCGTGTGTGATGTGGTTACTGAGCCGAATGACCGGCTGAACGCCGAATCGCGCCATCGCCGTTATCAATTCGACAACTAAAACGTTGTTATTCCGTGACCTGGTATTATTTGTCCTTTACGGGTGCTTGAGGCCGACTTACGGATATAGGAGATTCCGTTCTCGGCCTGGGGACAATCAATTCGGCTATAGCCGAAGAATCGCCTGAGCCTGGACGGGGTGCCGGGAGCGAAACCGGCCCCAGGCCACGGGAGGTGGATTGTGGTCAGGGTGAACTTCACCGCCGACGACCTGGCGCGGACCAGGTTCAGCGTGGCACCGGCACCGCTTATCGAGACTGGACTAGCGCTGGTGGAACTCCGGCGCGCGAGCGTCACGCCCGGACGGCCCGCCGCACGCCGGTGGCCGCGCGAAGCGCGGCGGACGTTTCCGGCCACCGCACGACCGCTACTGGAGCTGTTCGGACCGTATCCGCCGTGGCCCGGCTTCGCCGATTCGCCCGCCTCCAGCTTCGAGGAAGGCCTTGAGTTCGTCCGGTCCACTCCCCGCTCGGCCTGGCGCGCGGAACTGGCCGACGGATGCCCGGACCGCGCTATCCGGCCCCCGTGCTGGGTGCGGAACCTGGCCGACGGCGACACCGAGGCGATCGACATCGTGGTGCGTGCCTTGCGCGACTTCTACGCCGCGGTCGTCGCGCCACGCTGGGAGAGCGTGGTCAGCTCATTTCACGGGGATGTGGCCAGGCGGATGCCGGTGCTTGCCGCGGGCGGCTATCAGGCCCTGTTCGGCACGTTGCACCGGCAGCTGCGCTGGCAGGACAACCGGCTGGAACGTCAGGGCGTTGACCTTGAGCATGACCTGGGCGGCACCGGGATGCTGATGATGCCATCAGCGTTCTGGACCGGTCCGCCGGTGTTCGTGCTCGATGGAGAACGCATACCGAACGTGCTGGTGTACGCCGCCCAGCCCAACGGTCGCGCCGGCGGCCCGGACCACGCGTCCCCGTCCGGCGAGGCCGGGAACGACAGCCTGGCCATCCTTATCGGCTCGACCCGCGCCGCCGTGCTGCGCGCGCTGGCCGAACCGTGTGGCACGGCCGACCTGGCCGCCACGACCGGAATCAGCGTGGCCTCGGCGTCGGAGCACGCGAAGGCGCTACGCGACGCGGACCTCGTCCAGACACGCCGCGAAGGGCGCTCGGTACGGCACTCCCTGACGCCGCTCGGCCGCACCATGCTTGGCCAGCTGCAGTCCGCGGCAACGTGACCGGGCGGCTGGCCTGTGCAGGATCGGGACGGCCCGGACCGCGCGCCTTCACGGTCGGCTTCGACCGTGAGCTGCAAACCGGCCAACGCCACGACATCCGTCTCATCGGCCTCGACCAGTTCAGCGCGGAACACGAGAACCGAAACGCCGTCAGGTCCGCGGGAACGCCATGGCGACGACAGCAAGGTGACGACCGCGGCGGGAGCCGATTGAGCTGGCGGAACGGTTCAGCACGGCTATCAGGACGCAGACTCACGACCATACTCGGTTCGCCGACTCCACAAGGTCTCGCCCGACTAATGAGAGTTACCGGGTCGCACTCTTCTGACCCTATAAGGGCCGGGCCTCTTCCCAGCTCAGCCCGGTAGCAGGACGCTC
>DAIOWL010000985.1:0-3014 GCA_036758545.1 Streptosporangiaceae bacterium
GGACCAGCGTGCCTTCCAGGTTGAAGATGCCGCCGCCGGGCCCGGGAGTGTTCCCCCCGGTGATGGTCAGGCCATTGAGCGTCAGCTTCCCGGACCCGGTCACCAGCAGGATGCGGAAGGTGCTGTTGTTCCCGGCGATCGTGGTCCGGAAGCCGTTCAGGGTGATCCGGCTGGTGACCGCCGGGAGCCCGGTGTCGCCGAGCATGGCGTTCGGGCTGCTGGCCGCGGTCAGGTGGTAGGCGCACCGCGGGGCGAGGTTAATCGTCGCGCCGCCGCTGCTGTTCGCGGTGTTGATCGCCGCGATCAACGCCTGCGTCTTACAGGGCACCGTCTTGCCGGCGGAGGCCTGAGCCGGAGCGGCCGCCAGGAGCCCGCCGAGCAGAATTGCCGCACCGCTCCCCAAAGCCGCTTTTACGATCGAAAGAGTCTTCATTTGCCTAACCCCCTTTTGCAGCGTGAATTTCGTACGCCGCTCTCCCATCTGGGATCATGACACGCTCTTACGGATATCGTCTAGATCCGACGCGCGTCAACAGCCGCTACCACATCGGCGGCAACTTCTCCAACATGCCTTCACCTGCGGAGATAGCCGGGGCCTGCTGTTTGGCGTATGCCGATATATTCCGCGTGCCCGCGGTTCCGGCGTATACCGCCTGCGGGTACATGCATATTGCTGGTGCACGTTGCGAGCCAGGTACATTTGCGCGGCGCAATATTTCTGGTCATCGGCTGCTTCCAGGATTTGCGCGGCGCAAAATTGCTGGTCATCACTCGATTGGCGGGTTATGGCCTGGTTACTGTGGCCGCGTGCCGGGCACTGGCTGGACCGAGGTCGTGGCCCTGGTCGCGGCGTACGTGATCTCGGTGCTCTCGACTCCCGCCGGCATCTCCGGGGCGGTGCTCCTGCTGCCGTTCCAGGTCAGCGTGCTGGGCACGCCGAGCCCGTCGGTGACCCCGACCAACCTGCTGTACAACGTCGTATCAACCCCGGGCGCGCTGTACCGCTACTGGCGGCAAGGGCAGACCGGCGGGCGGCTGGCCCTGGTGCTCATCGCCGGGACCTTGCCCGGCGTCATCGCCGGATCATTCATCCGCGCCAGGCTGATCCCCGGCCCGCGTGTCTTCGACGTGGTGGTCGCGGCGGTCCTGATCCCCCTAGGCACCTGGCTGGTGCTATCCCGCCTACCCCGCAACGACCGGCCGGGCCGCCCGGCCAGGACGATCCCGGCCCCGGCACTGGTGGTCCTGGCCATCGCGGTGGGCTGCGTGGGCGGGATCTACGGGATCGGCGGCGGCGCGATCCTGGCGCCGATCCTGATCGGAACCGGGCGCAAGCCGTCCGAGGTCGCCCCGGCCGCGCTGGCCTCCACGTTCGTGACCTCGGCCGGGGGCGTGATCACGTTCACGATCTTGTCCTTGCATCAGCACGTCTCCGTGGCCCCGGACTGGCCGACTGGCATCGCCCTGGGCCTGGGGGGCCTGGCCGGCGGCTATACCGGTGCCCGCCTCCAGTCCCGGATGCCCGAGGTCTTGATCCGCCGCCTGGTCGGCGTCCTGGTCATCGCCATCGGGGCCTATTACCTGTCCTCCGGCCTGGGCTGAACCCCTCCTCCTCACCTATCCCGGCCGCCCCGTGTCATGGATCAAAGGTCCTGGATCATTGCAGCCACTGCGATGCAGAGCACGGACAGCGCCGCGGTTGACGGCACAGCCATGGCGTGCGGACCAGGGACCATCAGGGCCTTCGCAGCAGGGCTGTCATGCCTGGCCCGCGAACCTGCCCGCCCCCGGGAGCTAACTGGCCGGGTCCTGGCCTATGCGTGCGGGAGCGAGACGCAGGCGGTAGCCCTGATGGACAACCTGATCAACAGCTCGTCCGGGAACGCGCTCAAACTGCGGCGTAACAGCTCCAGTTCGGCTTCTTCCCGGGCTTGTGCCTGCTGCCCGGCCTCGGCTTGGGTCTGAGCCTCCAGCTCCCTCCGCGCAGCGTATTCGCTGCTGGCGTGCCGTTCGGCTTGCTGTGCTGCGATACGCCGCGCTGCCTGGTCCGCTCTCGCTAGCAGCTCGTCGAGCCGCGCTGCCCGGTCATTCTGCTCGGGTTCATTCTCCGGGCTCGTCCGCGGCTCCGGCCCGGGTGCGGATGACGGGCTCATATCGACGATGCGCTGCGACGCTCGGGACTCCTCGGCGTCGCTGGAGGCCTGGCGCTTGCTGGTATCGCCGCAATTCACGGCCTCGGCATCTGCCTCGAGCTGCTGCCACCATCCGGCCGTCAGCTGCGGTCCACTTTCCGGCTGCGGATGTGGTTCGCCGCCAGGCTGGGCGTGCCCGCGCCGTTGCAGTTCGGCTGCGGCTTCCCCGGCTGTGTCCCTGGTGGCGTGGGTGTCGGCGGACCATTGCTCGTATCGGGCGTTGTCAGCTTCGAGGCGCTGCCGTTCGGCGGCCAGCTGCGCGGCGAGGGCCGTGGCGCTGGCCGCGCCGGTGGGGTCGTGCTGGGCGTGGGCGTCGGCGGATTGCTGGTGGGCGTCGGCTTCGGCTTGCGCGGTGAGCCGCAGCTGACTGCTGACGTCGGGCGGGGCGGCGGCGCGGACGCGCTGGCCCTGGAGGGCTCGTGCTTCGAGTTCGCCGCGGTCCAGGCCGCGGATGATGTCGGCTTCGTCGCGGATCTCCAGGGCAGCAAATACTGTCTTGCGCATGGCCTCGAGTTCGGGGTTGCCGCGGTGCAGCATGGGTGAGACGGCTTGGTCGGGGTTGGTAATCCCGGCGGCTTCGCGGTAGGCGGCGGCGGTACCCGCACGGCGGGCGTATTCCTCGCGCAGCGCGGGGACGCGCCGGGGGCCAGGACGCCGAGCTGGCGGGCCAGCCAGGGCTCGGGGCTGGCGGCCAGGCGTTCGCCGAGGGCGCGGGCCCGGTCGTCGAGGGCGGTGGCGAGCTCGTGGGCGAGGGGCGAGGCGCTGGCGGGGGTGCGCTGGGCCCAGGTCGCGTCGTGCCGCAGGTCCGGCAGAGCGAGCTGC
>DAIOWL010000986.1:0-1657 GCA_036758545.1 Streptosporangiaceae bacterium
CCCGCGTTGATGTAGCCGCCGGCCGCGACCGCGCTGGCGGCCAGTTCGATGTCGGCGTCGGGCAGCACCACGACCGGGCACGACGAGCCGAGCTCCAGGGACAGCTTCTTGATCCCGGCGATCCGCGCGATGTGCTCACCCGTGGCGGTCGACCCGGTGAACGAGACCTTGCGCACCCGCGGGTCGGTGACCAGGGCGTCGCCGATGATCCCACCGGGGCCGGTGAGCACGGACAGCACCCCGTCCGGCAGCCCGGCGTCGGTGAGGCAGCGGGCCAGGGCCAGCGCGGTCAGCGGGGTGGTCCTGGCCGGCTTGAGCACGACCGCGTTGCCCGCCGCCAGGGCCGGCGCCAGCTTGTGCATGACCAGCAGGGCCGGGTAGTTGAACGGGGTGATCGCCACCACGATGCCGACGGGCTGGTGGATGGTGAAGCCGATCTTGTCCAGGCCGGTGCCGCGGTTGGCGTCCAGCGGCAGCGCGTCGCCGTAAAGCTGGGTGCCCTCGAACGCGGCCAGCCGGATCAGGTCACCCGAGCGCGCCGCCTCGCCCCTGGCCTCGGTGATCGTCTTTCCGGCCTCGGCGCTGATGATCTGCGCGATCTGCTCGGCGCGCTCGTCGGCCAGGTCGGCCGCGCGGAGCAGGATCCGCATCCGCTCGTGGGCCGGCGTGCGCCGCCAGGTGACCGCGCCGCTCTCGGCCCGGTCCACCGCGGCGCGGACGTCGTCCGGCCCGGCGACCGGGACCGTTCCGGTGACCGTCCCGTCGAACGGCGAGGTCACGTCCTCGGTGCGGCCGGTCGCGGCTGCCTGCCACGTGCCGCCGATCGGCATCGTCATCTCTGCGTACTCACCTTGTCAGCGGTTCGGGGTTCGTTGAACTCGACAGTGCCTGACCTGATCCATCAAGTCAACAGCTTCAAGAACATCAAAAACCCATCATTTCGACGGCTCATCCATCGCTGCGGCGACCGGGGTCAAGGCTGGTGTGTGTACGGGCTGATGAGGTAGGTTAGGCCGAACGGGCTCGGCTCATGCCCTGGCGAAGACCAGGGGTCGACCGATACCAGTCACCATCAGCAACCCATCAGGATAGCCGTATGCCCCACCCTTACCCGATCCGCGAGATCGCCCGGCAGGCCGGCGTGAGCGAGGCCACCGTGGACCGAGTCCTCAACGACCGCGGCGGCGTCCGCCCGAGCACCGTCAACGACATCAGGCAGGCCATCGCCGACCTGGACCAGCAGCGCAGCCAGCTGCGCCTGGCCGGCCGGGTATTCATGATCGACATCGTGATGCAGACCCCGGACCGGTTCTCCTCCGCGGTCAAGACCGCGCTGGAGCAGGAACTCCCGTCGCTGCGGCCCGCGGTCGTGCGGTCGCGCTTCGATTTCCGCGAGACGGGCGACGCGGGCGACATCGCCGGGGTTCTGGACGCGATCGCCCGCCGGGGCTCCCGCGGGGTGATCCTCAAGGCGCCGGAGGCGCCGGAGGTCAACGCGGCGGTCCTGCGCCTGAGCGAGGCGGGCATCCCGGTGGTCACGCTGGTGAGCGACCTGCCGTTCAGCAAGCGGGTCGCCTATGTGGGGATGGACAACCGCTCGGCCGGCGCGACGGCGGCGTACCTGGTCAACGAGTGGCTGGGCGAGGTCCCGGCGTCT
>DAIOWL010000986.1:1757-3013 GCA_036758545.1 Streptosporangiaceae bacterium
GTTTACCGGCTCGCGCTCGACGCCCTGGACCGGCACGCCGACATCGAGGCGGTGTACTCCATCGGCGGCGGCAACCGGGCCATCCTCGACGCCTTCGACGCGCGGCGCCGCCCCTGCCGGGCGTTCATCGCGCACGACCTGGACCGGGACAACCGCAAGCTACTCGAGGCGGGCCGGCTGTCCGCCGTGCTCTACCACGACCTGCGCCGGGACATGCACCGCGCCTGCCAGATCATCATGCAGGCGCACGGCGCGCTGGACGGCCCGATCGTCACCGCGCCCGCGCCCATCCAGGTCATCACGCCCTTCAACATCCCGCCGGAGACCCCGTCCTAGCCGAGCCCCGCGCTCGCGCGCTCGCGGCCCAGGCCCCGGAGCGCAACCACGGCAGTGTGACATTGCTGTGGTCAGGACCACGGCGATGTGGCATTGCCGTGGTTCCCGGCGGGCCATCGGGGTCAACACGATGGTGCTCGTGCGCGCCGTGATGCCGGTGCGTGGCGTGGTGCACGGGCAGACTGCCGGTCCGTTCGGCTAAGGGGCCGCGACCCGAGCGCGGCGCCGGTGCTGGGCGCGGGTGGCGGCGCGTGGTGATCTTGCTGCCTGGGCGTTCGGGGGCAGGGGATAATCGGCGGGTGCCCGATGACGAGATGCCTGGTTACGAGATGGAGGCCGAGTCGCGCGCGACGGACCGGCTGACCTTGTTCTCCGACGCGGTGGTCGCCATCGCGATCACGCTGCTCGCGATCGATCTTCCGGTGCCCGAGGGCGGCACGGTGCACCTGTTCTGGGAATCGGTCCGGCACAACAGCGGCCACTACGCGGCCTTCCTGATCAGCTTCTTCGCGATCGCCGCGGCGTGGCGGGACCATCACGACATCTTCAAGTACGTCAGGCGGGTCGACTCCCGGTTGCGGATGCTCAACACGCTCTGGCTGCTGATGATCGTGCTGAACCCGTTCGCGACGAACCTGCTCACCGCGCCGGGACACCCGGACCTCGACACCCACGCCCTGCGGTTCGGCTTCTACGCGCTGCTGCAGGTGCTGGAGTCCGCGACGGTGTTCGTCATGCTGGCGCACATCCTCTCGCACGGGCTGGCGCCTCGCACCCCGCGCGCGATGGCGATCGATATCGCCCGGCAGTCCTTCAACCTGATCCTCGGCTTCGGGCTGTCGATCCCGCTCTTCTTCGTCACCGCCAACGCCTGGATCTTGTGGATCGTCGTCCCGCTGGTGGTGTCACGGTGGCGTCAT
>DAIOWL010000987.1:0-3006 GCA_036758545.1 Streptosporangiaceae bacterium
CCCCGCCGATGACTTTGCCGAATCGTAACCATCCCCATGGTCGACGGCCACCTCAGCAGCCACGCCCGCCACGACAAGACGGGCCGCGGAGGGCCGCGTCCGTCAGTGCGTGCCGAAACACCCCCCATCAGGGGTCTAGCGTCACGCAATCACAGACCAGGCGGTCAGAGCTGGCCCTGCAGGTCCGTGGTGCGGGCGAAATGGCGGGTGAGCAGGTTGGTCATCCGCGGGCTCACTCTGCGGACACTCCCCCGGTCAGGGTGCGAGGGTCCGCCGCGCCCGTCAGCACCCCGTCGGTGCCCGCGTCGATGAGCTGCGCGTGCCCGAACACACCGCCAGGCACCCGGACGTCGTGCCCGAGCGCGCGGAGCCGGTCCGTCCAGTCCTGCGGCGCCTCCGGCTCGAGCTGGAGCACCAGGTCGTCTGGGGCGGTCCAGCAGTTGAAGCCGTTGCTGGTGCGGGCGGCGAGCTCCCAGCGCGGCGCGGCCATCGCCTGCCCGGGCGGCTGGCCGAAGCGCAGCCACCGGGCGAGCAGCTGCAGCAGCAGTTGCGGCTGGCTGTCACCCCCACGGGTGCCCAGCACCGCCCGCAATGTCCCGTCCAGTCGCGTCACGATCAGCGGTGAGAGCGTATGCGGAGGTCGGCGCCCGGCCGTGAGCTCAGCCGGGTGGCCGGGATCGAGCGAGAACCCGATCCCGCGGTTGTGCAAGTTGATGCGCGTCGACGGCTCGAACAGCCGGGCGCCGAAACCGGCCGCGTTCGACTGGAGCAGCGACACGCCTATGCCATCGCGGTCGACCGCGCAGATGCACGTGGTACCACCCGTCGCGGTGGCCGCACCGAACCGTCCCCGGCGGCCTGGCTCGATCCAGCCGCGTCGCTGCCGGACCGCCTCCGGCGGCAACAGCGGCCGGATGTCGGCGCCGTCGTGCAGCAGCGCGATGCGGTCGCACCCTGCTGCCGCCGCGGCCTCGGCCAGCAGGTGCACCGTCTCAGGGTCGTCGGGCCCGCCGACCAGGTCGACCCCGTCGGCGATCGCCGCGCCGAGCAGGGTGAGGTAGCCCTGGGAGTTCGGCGGTGCCGTCCAGAGCACGTGGCCCAAGGCCTGTACCGAGACCGGCTCGACCCACTCCGCGTTCTGCCGTTCCAGGTCCAGCTCGGTGAACAGCCCGCCGCCCATGGCGATCAGGCCGCGTCCGAACTCGCCCTGGTAGAAGCCGGCGCGCCCGTCGCGCTCGATCGCGGCCAGCGTCCGTGCCATGCCCGGGCGGGTGACCAACTGGCCGGCCGTGGCGAGGTGGCCATCGACGAGGAAGTCGTCGTTGCCGGGGACGCCGTCGATCGTCGACAGCATCGACGCGAGCAGCGGCGCCGCGGGAAATCCCCCGGCGGCGTAGTGCTGCGCCTGCGCCAGCAGGTCAGACAGCGGCAGACGGGCGTACGCCGCGTGCAGCGCAAGCCAGCCGTCGACGCAGCCGGGGACCGGCACGGCCCTGATGTCCCCGGTGAACGGCATGGACCGCATGCCTTCGCGCCGCATGGCCTCGGGGTCGGCGCCGGAGCCTGCCCGGCCGGTCGCGTTGAGCACGGCAGGCGGCCCCGACGCGGCAGGCGTGTCCGGTGCGGCCGGCAGGCCCGGCGAGCCTGGCTGGTGCACCAGCGCGTACAGGTCACCGCCAAGGCCGCAGAGGTGCGGGCTGGTCACCGCCAGCACCGCATTGGCGGCGATCGCGGCGTCCACAGCGTTACCGCCGGATCGCAGGACGGCCAGGCCAGCCTCCGACGCCAGGCTGTCGGCCGAGCACACCATGCCGGCCTTCGCCCGCACCCTCGAGTTCATGCGGTCGGCGGGACCATGTTTGGCCACCATCTGAGAACTCCTCCGGTCCTTCCCTGAGATCCGGCCCTCCGGGAAGATCATTTTGCCGGGCGATAACGGTATCCCCTGGCGCGACCTCCAATCTAGCCCCGGGTGCGTCACCGGCTGAAAGCGGCAGCGCGGCCGGCCGGCCGGGATACGCCATGCCGGTAAGGCCGTAACCCTCCGCCGTTAAGACCGTTAGGCAGGTAGCCGTCGCGGATCAGATCGAGCGCGTGGAGGACAGCGAATATTTTCATAGGCGATGAACTCCGGGTTTGGGCGCCGTCGTCAGCTGTGGCCACGGGCGAGGGCTGCCATGTGCTCCATGCTTATGGCGTGAACCAGCGGGTCGGCATGGCGATGGACCAACTGCCATTCCGTCCCTTCGTACTGAAAGACCAAGGTCACCCGCAGCGACCAGTCCTGGTCCGGCATTCCGCCGACCTCGCCGTGCTGCCGTTCGATCGCCACAAGGACCGCCATATCTCCCGACGCATATGTCTGCACGAGCTCCAGGTCCGCTTCCCCGCTCCGGAACATCTTCGGCGTGGTTTCCAATGCCTCGGTGACGTCGAAGCCGCGCCTTGGTTCCCCGCCGTAAGGTGCCATGAGGGTGTAGGTCTCGCCGTGCTTGATCAGCGTGAGATATCGATGAATATCCCCTCGGATATACGCAGAGGCGGCGTCCGCAGTTCTCCGGACGAGCTCAGCGACGTCCCCATCGGTAATGTTTCCCTGCACCATTTCCCGTGTCCTCTCGGCCCTGCCGCCGTACGCCTCGCTCAAGCCAACACGAAGCCGTGAAGCCCGGGTGGAGACCTTGTGTGCGGGATATGGAGGTCGGCCTGATGGGAGGCGGGCACGCGTCAGGTTGCGGCCCAGGGGCGGAGTTTGTCGGGGTTGCGCACGACCCAGATGTGCCTGATCCGGTCGCCTGCGACGTCGAACGCGAACACGGTCACGATGCGACCGTCTTGCCGGGCCACCAGACCGGGCTGGCCGTTGACGGTGCGTTCCAGGAACGTCATGGTGCCGACTGCCCGGCTGGCGATCTCGACCCAGGCGCGCGCGATCTGCTCGCTGCCTTCGATCGGGCGCAGGAAGCTCATGGCGAGGCCGCCGCCGTCGGCGATGGCCGTGGCGCC
>DAIOWL010000988.1:0-3001 GCA_036758545.1 Streptosporangiaceae bacterium
CCCCGGCGGCCTCGCATTCCTTGGCCGTGACCACCAGCTCGGCCAGGGTGACCGGAAGGGCCGGCGCGGCGGCTTTGTCGGCTTCGGCGCCGGTGGGCGCGACCGTGATAAGGGTGGTGCTGGCTGCCATGGTTATGGACACTACAGTCAGCTGGTGCTGCCGGCCGCGACGGCCAGGTGCTGCCGGGCGAAGGCCAGCGACTCGGCCAGGTCCGCCATCCGGTCATCCCTGGTCGGTGCGCGGTTGGTCTTCACCTCGACGACCACGGCACCGGGGTAACCGGCGGGCGGGAGCAGGCTGAGCAGCTCGCCGCAGGGCTGCCCGCCGCGGCCGGGCACCAGGTGCTCGTCGGGCACCGGGCCGGCCGGCGAGCCGGTGCCGTCGGCCAGGTGCACGTGGGCCAGGCGGCTGCCGAGCTCGGTCGCCATGATCAGGGCGTCGGAGCCGGAGGCGGCGGTGTGGGAGAGGTCCAGGGTGATGCTCGGCACGTCGAGCGCGGTCGGGTCCCAGTGCGGGGCGTACGGCACCACCTCGCTGCCGCCGGCCCGCAGCGGGTACATGTTCTCCACCGCGAAGAGCACGCTGGTTTCCTCCGCCATCGCGGCCAGGCCGGTCTCGAAGCCGCGGACGTACTCGCGCTGCCAGCGGAACGGCGGGTGCAGGACCACCACCCCGGCGCCGACCCGCTCGGCCAGTTCCTGGGCCCGGCGCAGCTTCTCCCACGGCTCCCTCCCCCACACCCGCTGGGTGAGCAGCAGGCTGGGCGCGTGCACGGACACGATCGGCAGCTGGTGGTAGTCCTGGAGCCTGAGCAGCGCCTCGGCGGCCTGGCTCACCGGGTCGGTGTAGACCATCACCTCGACCCCGTCGTAGCCGAGCCTGGCGGCCACCTCGAAGGCGTCCGGGGTGCGCTCCGGGTAGACCGACGAGGTGGACAGGGCGACGGGCGGCCCGGATGCCTTCGCCACGCCGCTCACTGGCTGACTCCCTCCGTCGGTTCGGTTCCAGCTTACTGAGATTGTCAGAGGTGGCCGCTATGGTGCGGCCATGGCTAAGTCACCGGCGGGGTCCGGCTTCCGCTGCACCGAGTGCGGCTGGCAGTCCGCCAAGTGGACCGGCCGGTGCGGCGAGTGCCAGGCCTGGGGCACGGTCCAGGAGGCGGTTCTGCCCCGGCAGGCGCGGGGGGCCCGGGTGCGGGCGTCTGTCGGCGTCCGTTCGGCCGTAAATAGCCTGGCGCCGGCCAGCACCACCCCGCTTCCCATCGGCCAGGTGGACGCGACCGACGCCACCGCCCGGCCCAGCGGCATGGACGAGCTGGACCGGGTGCTCGGCGGCGGGCTGGTGCCCGGCGCGGTCCTGCTGCTGGCCGGCGAGCCCGGGGTGGGCAAGTCGACGCTGCTGCTCGAGGCAGGCGCGCTGGTCGCGGAGTCCGGGCCGGTGCTCTACGTGACCGGTGAGGAATCCGCCGCCCAGGTGCGGCTGCGCGCGGACCGCATCGGGGCGGTCAGCGACCAGCTCTTCCTGGCCGCGGAGACCGATCTCGACGTGGTGCTCGCGCACATCGACCACGTGCAGCCCCGGCTGCTGATCATCGACTCGGTGCAGACGATCGCGGCCGCCGGGGTCGAGGGGGTGCCGGGCGGGGTGACCCAGATCAGGGAGGTGGCGGCGGCGCTCACCGCGGTGGCCAAGGAGCGGTCGATGACCACCATCCTGGTCGGGCACGTGACCAAGGACGGCTCGGTGGCGGGCCCGCGCACGCTGGAGCACCTCGTCGACGTGGTGCTGCACTTCGACGGGGACCGGCATTCGCAGCTGCGGATGGTGCGGGCGGTGAAGAACAGGTACGGGCCGACCGACGAGGTGGGCTGCTTCGACCTGGGCGAGTACGGGCTGATCGGGCTGGCCGACCCGAGCGGCCTGTTCGTCTCCCAGCACCGCGAGCCGGTGCCCGGCACCTGCGTGACCGTCACGCTCGAGGGCCGCAGGCCGCTGCCCGCCGAGGTGCAGGCGCTGGTCGGCCCCTCGGTGCTGGAGATGCCGCGCCGCACCACGTCCGGGCTTGACGGCTCCCGGGTGGGCATGGTGCTCGCGGTGCTGCAGCGCCGGGCCGGGATCAAGCTCGGCCGGCAGGACGTGTACGCGGCCACCGTGGGCGGGGTCCGGCTGACCGAGCCCTCGGTGGACCTGGCCGTAGCGGTCGCGCTGGCGAGTTCGGCCGCGAACCTGAGCGTGCCGCACGGCGTGGTGGCGATCGGCGAGGTCGGCCTGGCCGGCGAGGTCCGGCGGGTGGCGGGCCTGCCGCGCCGGATCGCCGAGGCCGAGCGGATGGGCTTCCGCCGCGTCATCGTCCCGGCGGCCTCAGGAGCGCCCCTGGAGCGCGTCGACGGCCCTTCCAGCCTGATGCAAGTGCAGGAGGTGGAGGACATCCGCCAGGCGCTCTCCGCCGTCCTGGGCGCCGATCCCTAGCTGGCCGGCTTTTCGTGACCGACCAGCTTTCCGTGGCCGGCTAGCGGGCCAGCTTGAAGGTGCGGACCGGGCTGGCCACGCTGGCGTCTCTGGCCTGCACCTGGTACGTGCCAGGCCGCGCCGACGATGCCACCGTCACGCAGCCGGGCAGGCTGATGGTGCGGTTCCAGCTGAGCGACTCCTGGGCCGGGACGCCGCGGCGGAGTTCGGCTCGCTTGTTCGGCTGGCCTCGGGTGCAGTCGGCCGAATCCCAGATGACCCGGCCCGACGAGGAGACCAGCACGTGCAGCCTGGCCGGGCTGAGGTTGAAGGTACAGGCGCGGGACGCGGTGGAGACCGCATCGACCTCGAACACCGGGTACTGCCCGGCGTGATAGCTAGCCTTGCTGGTGAACAGGCTGAGCACGATCGCGTTCGGGGCACAGCCGCCGCCCGGCTCGACGCCGCTGGCCGGGCCCGCGGGTGCGTTGGCTGTGTTGGCTGCGGCCGCGCCGCGGGCGGCGCTGGCGCTGGCGGAGGCGCTGTTGCCCG
>DAIOWL010000989.1:0-2991 GCA_036758545.1 Streptosporangiaceae bacterium
CCGCCCGCAAGCGGCAGAACCGGGCTGACATCCCGGACCCGGAGGTGGCGCCCGGCGCCAACGCCTGGCAGAGCGGCCGGACCGTGCAGACACGCCTGGAGGAGGTAGATTTCAAGCGGCCGATGTGATTGAGGCCTCCGGGGTCTCACGCCTTCGCAGATCGCGAGACATATTCGGTGTAGCTTTCCGGTCGCCGTGTAGGCGCGCGGCCGCAGCGCATTCAGCTTCCTGGAGCAGGCGGCCCAGGACGCGGCCCGTAGGACCTTCGGCGACCTGCGCATCGAAGCCTACGAGCCAGTCCAGTCGGGCCGCATGACGGAGCGGTCATGGGAGGTACTCCTCGCTGACCCGCCTGGGCAGGTACGCGTCGAGCTCGCGCAGACGTATAGCGAGCCGGTTTACAGCAACTGCGCGGCTACCGTGGCGCTCCCCCGTCCCGCGTTCACGGTTCAGAGCATCAGCCGGACGCGCTGAGGCAGGCGGGGACGAAACCCCGTTCGGTGTCATTGGGGGTAGGTGCGGTGGCTCCTTCGGCGAACAGCCCGCAGCCCGCCGCGGATGACGTCAGGCCGGAGGGCCGTGACGCAGGCGGAGTCCGGCTTGTTCTTCCAGCAGCGCTACCGCGAGCAGTTCCCCGTCGGCCGGACCGTAGCGAGTCAGGGCGCGCTGGTAGATCCGCTCCACCAGCGCCGACAGCTCGAAGGGCACGTCATGCTCGCGGCCCAACGCGGTTACGGCCGCCAGTTCCTCACAGCAGCGGTCAAGCCCGAAGCTGGCCAGGTAATCACCGGCGAGCAACGCGCCGAGGTGGTCGCGGATGAAAACACTGGACGCAGCGCTGCTGGTTAGCGCCTGGCGCAGCACGTCGAGGTCGAGTCCGGCCCGCCGGGCCAGGAGCAGGGCCTCGGCTGTGGCGATGGCCTGGCCGAACCACAGCAAGTTGACCAGCAGCTTCGCCAGGTATCCGGCGCCGTGGCCGCCGACGTGCGCGATGCGCCCGGGATCGGCTAGAACTTCCAGCACCGCGCGGTGACGCTCAATCAGGGCGCTATCACCCCCTACGAACAGCTGCGGCATCCCGGCCCGGGCCTCCGGTACGCCCCCGCCGACCGGCGCTTCGATCACCCCGATGCCGCGGGCCTGCGCCGAAGCCAGCAGCGCCTGCCCCATCTCCGGCGAGCCACTGGTCATGTCGATCCACGTCGCCGTTGGCGGCAAGGCGGCGAGGGCGCCACCGGAACCGGCCATCGCCTGATGGAGCTCCGCGGGGCCAGGTAGCACGGTGATCAGCACATCCGCTGCCTCGGCCACCTCAGCCGTCGTGCCCCTCCACTGCGCTCCGCACTCGGTCACCGCGTTTTCACGCTCAGCGCGCGCGTCCCCGGCCGTCACCTCATAACCGGCCCGGACCAGGTTCGCGCACATCGGCAACCCCATCCGCCCCACGCCGATCAACCCGATACGCGTCATCCGAGCACGATAGCCGCACCCGCGCCCCGGTGCTGACGGGCTGCAGCGCATGCCGTGAAGAGGGCGAGCGCGGAAGACCCGGCCAGCCCACCGCAGTCCACTGCTTAACACCGCCGGCTAGGCCGACAGGCCGCTCTCAGCAATGCCCAGCTTTCTCAGCAGCCCCTGACAATGCGTGGCGCGGACCGAATCCTCCTCCAGGAGCAGGTGGACGAAGTGCGCCACCTCCGGCAGTCCTGCGTTCTCCGCGTTGCGCAGATAACGACGGTAGTCCCGGATTGCCTCCAGCGCGTTGGACTGGATCGCCAGGAGATCTATGGTGACGTCCGCGGCATCCGCCTCTTTCTGTGCCATCGTCGGCCCTCCCTCACTTGGTCCGCGGTTGCGCTACCCGGCCACCGCTTCTGAAACCTCCTACGGGTCGAAGGCGAGGACGGCCTGCAGTTCGTGCCGGCGCCCCGCGGCCAGGCCCGCGAAGAGCTCCGGCGCGTCCGCGAACGGGACGACCGCGGTTATCAGGTGTTCCCGGATCGCGGTGCCATCCGCGCGCAGGAGGCCGATCATCTCGGCGGAGAGCCGTTCCCGGTCCCAGCTGTGCGCCAGGCCCCGCGGCACCCGGCCGATCTGGGCGCACCGTACCGCCAGCCCGTTGTGGTGAAACTCGGCGCCGAGCCGCAGCTCGGCTGCCCCTCCCTGGTAGAAGGCCAGGTCGATCACTGTTGCCTGCGGGCGGGCCACCCGCAAGGCCAGGTGCAGAGCGGCCGGCTGTCCGCGGCACTGGAACACCACGTCCGCCCCCCGGTCACCCGGGGCGTGCCGCCATCGTGCTTTCAGGCTGGCGGCCGGGTCGTTCGGTTCCTCCGGGTCGATTGATTCCAGCCCCAGGGCCCCGGCCACCGCCCGGCGTCCGGGAGTCGGGTCGAGCACCACGACGGAGGCGGCGTCGTGCCGGCGCGCGAGCAACGCGGTCAGCAGGCCCACCACCCCGGCGCCGACCACCACCACGCGCCGGCCGCGCACTCCGTCGCCGAGCGAGCGGACGTCGGGCCCGTACAGCTCCGCGGCGGCGTGCAGCAGGCCGTTGGCGCAGATCGGACCCATGTGCGCGACGTAGATGCCGAGCAGCGGGTCGAGGTCGTCCGGCAGGGGTATCACCCGGTCCGCGATCGGGTCGCCGGTGTAGCCGGTGCGGTGGCCGTAGGTCATGGCCACGGTGCGACCTACCGGGATCACGGGCGTCCGGGACTCGGCGACCGTGCCGACCTCCATGTATCCCAGCCGGGTGACCGGGTAGCCGGCGTTCGGCTCGCCTGGCACGAAAAGGCCGAGGTCCGGGTCCCAGCGTTCCGACAGGAACGGGTTCGTGCCCTTGACGTAGCTCAGTTCGGTGCCGGCGGAGACGCCGCTGAAGACCGTGGTCACCCGGAACCCGCCGGCCGGTACCGGCGCGCGCGGCTCGTCCCGGACCGCTACCCGGCCGGGGCCCTCCACGACGATGTTGCGGTCGGTCTTCACCCCGCC
>DAIOWL010000990.1:0-2989 GCA_036758545.1 Streptosporangiaceae bacterium
CGCAGGAACTTGCCGAAATGCGGAACGGTGAACGCGATCAGGCCGCGCTCGGAGCTGTAGATCAGGCCCTTCTTGATCAGCCCGTCCCGGGCCGGTGACAGGCTGGACGGCTTGCGCCCGAGTTCGTCGGCCACCACCGACGTCGGCACCGGGTCGTCCCCGGTCGCGGCCATCGCCCGCATGTACTGGCGCTCCGAGACCGTGGCCCGCTCGTACCGGCTGCCGAAGAACCCGACGGCCAGCTCGCCCTCGGCCTCGGGGGCGGCCATGCTCACGTCGGCGGCCGTCACCGGGCTCGCCGCGGCCACATCCCAGGTCACCTTGCCGTAGGCCTGGACGAAGTAGGGATAGCCGTCCGCGGCGGCGTACAGCGCGTCGAGCGCCCCGGCCGTGAAGGTCACGTCCTCCCGCTGGGCCGGCGCAATCAGCGCAAGGTCGGCGGCCTCGCGGTCCAGGCGGTCGATTCTGGCGTACCTGAACAGCCGCTCGGAGTAGCTCTTGCTCGCCGACAATACGGCGGGCAGGTGCGGCAGGCCCGCGCCCACCACGATCAGCGGGCCGCCCGTCTGCGACAGCTCGTGGCAGGCGGCGCAGAGGGCGGACACGTCGGCCGTCGGAATGTCCTGCATCTCGTCGACGAACAACGCGATCCCGACGCTGAGATCGGCGGCCACCGACGCGGCCTCGGCGAACAACTCGGTCAGATCCACCTCGAGGTCCCCGGAATCGGCCCGGCCCCGCTGCATCAGGACATCGATGCCGAGCGCGGTGGTGACGGACGAGCCCTTCGGCGCCTTCGGGTCGCGGGCGGCGAACGCCTTCAGGACACCGAGGAAGTACTCCACCCGGTCCGGGGCGCGGTGCCGGGGCGCGAGTTCCCGCACGGCCATGTGCAGCGCGGCCGCGACCGGGCGCCTTATCGACTGATCCGGCCTGGCCTCGATCTTGCCGGTACCCCACAGCCGCTGCAGGGCCATCGACCTGAACGTGTTCAGCAGCACGGTCTTGCCCACCCCGCGCAGCCCGGTCAGCACCATGCTCCGCTCCGGGCGGCCGCGGGCGACCCGCTCGAGGACCACCTCGAACTGGCCGATCTCCCGGTCGCGTCCGGTGAGTTCGGGCGGTCGCTGCCCCGCGCCGGGGGCATACGGGTTACGCACCGGATCCATGGCCGTGCCTCCGCTCGCCTACCGGGCACCTGTCAGGCGCCGCGGCTCGCTGATGGCATTGGACTCTATGACCACGTCTAGCTGAGATCGTAGATTTGGCTAGAAAGCGCTACCGGCGTGTCGGGCGGTGAGCCTTGATAGGGCGTGCCCCGAGGATCGTGGTCCTGGGCGCAGGGCGTACGCCCGCGCGGGCTGCTTTCCCGCCCCATTCGCGGCCCGCGGAACCACGGCGATGTCACATCGCTGTGCACCTGACCACGGCAATGTCACATCGCCGTGGTTCCGGTCAGCGCCCAGAGCGGTCGACCGTGGGTCTGGCGGGACGTGAGGGGACCAGCGGGGCGCTTGATACGCCGTGCCGTCGGCGCTTGGCCATGGCGGTCACTTACCCGCAACCATCTACGGACGTTAGCTGTCCTGCGGCTTGTTGATCCGGGCCAGGTAGGCGTTGTAGGCCGCCAGGTGCTCGTCGTCGTCGACGGTCTCCCGGTCGCGAGCCGACGCCTGCGCCGCGGCCGAAGCTGCCGGAGAGGCCGGAGATGCCGGAGATGCCGCGGATGCCGGGCCGGGCCCGGCGCTGGCGCTCCCGTCCCCGTGCGAGGCGACCAGGGTGGCGAAGTTGGACCGGCGCGCGGTTTCGAGCCAGCCGAGGCCGGCGTCGGCGCGCTTTTCCCGGCTCCAGGCGAAGAACACCGCCATCACCAGGCCGAACATGATGCCGGCACCGCCCACCCACATCACCGCGCCGCCGATATGCACATCGCTGAGCGGGCTCGGTGCCCAGGCCGGGCGGTTTTCCGCCAGCCCGGGGAACGGGTTCCTGCTCTCGGAGCCGAGCACGAGCCCGGTGAAGGCGTCCACCGGCATGGCGATGAACAGCAGGAAGATCCGGGACGGGTAGGAGACCTTCCACCTGATCGGCTCCCGCCCGATCAGCGGCAGGAAGTAGAGGTAGCCGGCGATCAGGTAGAGCGCGTGCTCGGCGTCGTGCACCGCGTTGTTGGTCTCCACCAGGTTCATGAAGCCGGTGAGGTGGGTGCCGACGATGACCCCGACGTACAGCGCGACCCCGAACGGCGGCCAGGTGATCGCGGCCAGCACGCGGGAGCGCAGCACCCGCTTGGCCCAGGTGTGCAGCGGGTTCCGGCTGGCGTGCAGCAGCAGCGTGGCCGGCTGGCCCACCACGAGCAGCGGCGGCGCGACCATGAGGAGCAGCAGGTGCTGCACCATGTGGTCCCAGAACAGCACGTCGTCGTAGCTGCCGATGCCGCTCTCGGTCGCGATCACCACGATGGCCAGGCCGCCCAGGAACAGCGCGGTCCGGTACAGCGGCCACGGACGGGCCGGATGACGCCGCCGCACCCGCAGCACGCCCCACAGGTACAAGCCCGCCGCTATCACCGCGAAGGCGGTGATGATGGGCGCGAACTGCCACCGCGTCACGACCTCGGCCAGGCTGAAAGGCGGCAGCACCTCGTCTCCCATGCCGCCGAGACTACTCTTGGACCTCGAGCAGTCTGTCTGCGCCCGTGATTTCCAGCAGCCTGGCCACGAGCGGCTGCGGGCGCGCGAACACCAGCCGGCCGTGGCGCCCCTTCAGCGCCCTGGCCGCCAGGATCAGGACGCGCAGGCTGGCGGAGTCCAGGAACTTCAGCCCGGACGCGTCCACCGTCAGCAGCCGTGCTCCGGTGCGCAGCTGCGTCGCTAGCGTCTCGCGCAACTCCGCGGCCGTTGTCGCGTCCGCCTCACCGGACAGCGCCACGACGGGTCCGTCCGCCCCGGCCGACGCCGAGGCCCTGAGCGCCGCCACGGGAACCCCC
>DAIOWL010000991.1:0-2986 GCA_036758545.1 Streptosporangiaceae bacterium
TCATGGTCGGCCCGTCGGGGTGCGGCAAGACCACGGCGCTGCGGATGCTGGCCGGCCTGGAGGAGATCGACGGGGGCGCGATAAGGATCGACGGCAAGGACATGACCGGCGTGCCGTCCCGCGACCGCGACATCGCGATGGTCTTCCAGAACTACGCGCTCTACCCGAGCAAGACGGTGGCCGAGAACATGGGCTTCGCGCTCAAGATGCAGGGCGTGGCCAAGGACGAACGGGCCCGCCGGGTGGGAGAGGCGGCCAAGCTGCTCGACCTGGAGCAGCTGCTCGACCGCAAGCCGCGGAACCTGTCCGGCGGGCAGCGGCAGCGGGTGGCCATGGGCCGCGCCATCGTCCGCGAGCCCAAGGTCTTCTGCATGGACGAGCCGCTGTCCAACCTGGACGCGCAGCTCCGGGTGCAGACCCGCACCCAGATCGCCGAGCTGCAGCGGCGACTGCAGGTGACCACGGTCTACGTGACCCACGATCAGGTGGAAGCGATGACCATGGGTGACCGGGTGGCCGTCATGCGGGCCGGCCAGCTTCAGCAGTTCGCCTCGCCCACCGAGCTGTACGACCGGCCGACCAACGTCTTCGTGGCGTCCTTCATCGGCTCGCCCGCGATGAACAGGTTCGAGGCCACCGCCGACCGCGACGGCATCCGGGTCGGCAGCGTCCTGCTCCGGCCCTCAGACGCTCAGCTCAGCGCGGCCCAGGGGCACAGCAAGCTGGTCGCCGGGATCAGGCCGGAGCACCTGTCCATCGGCGACGGCCCGATCACGGTCAAGGTCGCCCTGGTCGAGGACCTGGGCAGCGATTCTTACGTTTACGGCAGCCTGGCCGACGACGCGGAGAGCAGCGTCATCGTCAGGGCCGGACGGCAGCACCCCCGCCCGGGCGAGGTGGTCAAGGTGGCCGCCGACACCACCCACCTTCACCTGTTCGACGCGGCCACCGGTCTGCGGGTGGGTGACTAAGGGTGCGCGCGGTCATCTGGGAGGCACCGGGAAAGCTGACCGTCGCCGAGGCCGCCGACCCGGCCCCGCGCCACGGCGAGCTGGTGGTCAAGGTGGGGATGTGCGGTATCTGCGGCACCGACGTGCACATCGCCGACGGCGAATTCCCGCCCACCCCCTACCCGATCATCCCCGGACACGAGTTCGCCGGGCAGGTCGCCGCGGTTGGCGCGGGGGTGCCCGACGGCTGGCGCGAGGGCGAGCGGGTGGCTGTGGACCCCTCGTTGTTCTGCGGGCACTGCCCGGCCTGCCATAGCGGACGGGGGAACCTGTGCGCGAACTGGAACGCCATCGGGGACACGGTTAACGGCGCCTTCGCCGAGTACGTCGCGGTGCCCGCGGCTAACGCCTACCGCATCCCGGACAGCGTGAGCGATGCCCAGGGGGCCCTGATCGAGCCCCTGTCCTGCGCGGTGCACGGCCTGCGCCGCATCGGGCCGGTCATCGGCGAGGACATCCTGCTGACCGGCGCGGGCACGATGGGCCTGCTGCTGCTGCAGTTGCTCGACCAGGCGGGCGCCCGTTCGGTCAGCGTCGTGGACCGGAAGGCGATGCGACTGCAGGCCGCCAAGGCACTCGGCGCGGCCAGTGTCGCCGAGGATGTCGCCGAGCTCGAACGGCCAGGGTTCGGCGTGGCCGTTGACGCGACCGGGGCACCGGCCGCGATCGAGGCGTGCTTCGGGTCCCTCGGCCGCGGTGGCCGTCTGCTGATTTTCGGCGTCACCAGCGGCGATGCCACCGTGGCCCTGTCGCCGTTCCGCATTTACAACGACGAGATCACCGTGCTCGGGTCTATGGCGGTGCTGAACAGCTTCGGCGCGGCCGCCGACTTGATGGCCGCGGGCGCTATCGACACCGCCCCGCTGCTCGGGCAACCGTTCGGCCTGTCCGAGTTCGCCGATGGGCTGGCCAGCGTCCGGGCCGGGGACGGGATCAAGGTTCAGGTACGGCCGGGTAGCTAGGTGCGTTGACCCCTTTTCGGACCGAACGCAGCGGCGTGGCTGTCATGGCGCAGCTCGTCTGCTCGTGTGAAAATGAGAGCCGGGCGCTCAAATGAGCAACCCTGATCGCCAGACTGGGGGAGCAGCACATGGTCGGCTTGTCGGCAGATCGGCCATCCGAGGTCGTCCTGGCGGCCCGGGTGGCACGGCAGTTCTACCTTGAGGGCTTCTCCAAGGTCGACATCGCGGACCGGCTCGGCATCAGCCGGTTCCGGGTCGCCCGGCTGCTCGACTCCGCCCGCGACGCGGGCATGGTGCGCATCGAGATCGGCCTGCCCGGGGGGATCCTGGATGCGGGCCTGTCGGCGGAGCTGTGCTCGGCCTTCGGGCTCAGGCACGCCTTCGTGTTCAATTTCCCCGACAACGACGAGCAGGCGCTGCGGCACCGGCTGGGCGAGGCCGCGGGCCAGGCCCTGATGGACCTCATCACGCCCGGCGACGTCCTGGGCATGTCCTGGTCGCGTACGCTCAGCGGGCTCGCCGCCTCACTCACCCAGATCCCGCCGTGCCCGATCGTCCAGCTGACCGGGGCGGTGCCGCCACCGGACGGGCGGGACCTGCTCGACCTGGTACGCAGCGTGGCCAGGGTCGGCGGCGGCCCGGCGCACGTCTTCTACGCCCCGATGATCCTGGATGACGCGCAGACGGCCGAGGCGATCCGCCGCCAGGGCGATATCGCAGGCGCCTTCGCCCTGCTGCCGTCGGTGAGCATCGCCGTGGTCGCGATCGGCGCCTGGACCGCTGGGCTGTCGACGATCTACGACGCGGTCACCCCGGACGAGCGCGAGGCGCTGGCCGCGCTGGGGGTTTGCGCCGAACTAGCTGGGGTATTCGTCGGTGCCGACGGCAGGCCCGTGCCCACGCCACTCGACAGCCGCATGATCGTGACGCCCGGCCCGGTGCTGGAGCGGATCCCGTTTGTCCTTTCGGTCGCCTACGGCGTCGCCAAGAGCCCCGCGGTATGCGCCGCGATCC
>DAIOWL010000992.1:0-2981 GCA_036758545.1 Streptosporangiaceae bacterium
GCAAACAGGACGTGGAGTCGTACGCCCGCTGGCACAAGCTGCGCACGGTCGAGGCATACCGGGCCATCCACCAGGCCAACGACCAGGCCCGGGCCACCCGCCAGGCCCGCCCGGCCGCCGCCACCGCCCACTAGCCGCTACTACCCCTACCCCCACCACCGGCCCCCGACCGGGGCATTTCATGGATCTGCCGCGCGATGGGTCAGTTGCGGCCGGCCATCACGCCGCCGTCGACGTTCCAGATGGCGCCGGTGACCCAGCTGGTGGCCGGGGAGAGCAGGAACGTGATGGTGTTGGCCATGTCGCGGGCGGTGCCGGTCCGGCCGAGCGGGTGGAAGCCGTCGAAGCTGTGCAGGGTCGCGTCGAGCTGGTCCTGCGGGACGAACCGCTCGTAGATCGGGGTGGCCACGACGGCCGGGGCGACCGTGTTGACCCGGATCTGGTGGGGTGCCAGCTCGAGGGCCAGGTTGCGGGTCAGCGCGTGCAGCCCGCCCTTGGCCACCGAGTACGCCGACGACGGGGTGGCCCCGACGGCCTGGTTGGCCCACATGCTGCCGATGATCACGATGGACCCACCCTGGCCCCCGGCGACCATGCCGCGGGCCACGGTCTGGGTGATGAAGAAGGTGGCCCGGTCCAGTTCGGCGTAGGAGTCGTAGTCGGCGCCGTCGTGGTCGAGGAACGGCTTGGGGATGAACAGCCCGGCCGCGTTGACCAGCAGGGTCGCGTCGGCGTGCTCGGCGGCCAGCTGCTCGCGGACCCGCTCCACCTGATCCCGGTCGGCCAGGTCGGCGGTAATGCCCCAGGCCGAGCCCTCTTTGGCCAGGTCCTGGACGGTGTCGTCCACCTTGTCGGCGTTCTCGCCGATGATGACGGCGCTGCCGCCGGCGGCCACGACGTCGGCGGCGGTCTGGCGGCCCATCCCGCTGCTGCCGCCGACCACTACGAGCTTCTGCCGGGCGAAGACCGGCATGGCCATCGGCCGGTCGGACTCCTCCATCTCCATCTGCGGGCGCATGCCCTCGAGCCAGTTCATGCTCATGCGAACGTTCCTTTCGGACGGGTGCTTGCTCACGGACCAGCCTCGGCGCCACGGCTGCGCCGCACATCGTCAGATCGGTCATCGGTGACGACCCGCTGGTAGCCCTCGAGCAGGCGAAGCCAGACCTCGCTGATGGAGGGGAAGCAGGGGACGGCGTGCCAGAGCCGGCCGACCGGGACCTGGCCGGCCACGGCGACGGTAGCGGAGTGGATCAGCTCTTCCACGCCGGGGCCGACGAAGGTGACGCCGAGCAGGTAGCCGTGGTCTTCGTCCACGACCATGCGGGCACGGCCGGTGTAGCCGTCGGCGTGCAGGCCCGCCCCTGGCACCGCCTGGCCGAGGTCGACGTCGACGACGCGGGTGCGGTGTCCGGCCCGTTCGGCCTGGTCGGCGGTGAGGCCGACGGCCCCGGCCGGGGGATCGCAGAAGAACACCTGCGGCACCGCGCGGTAGTCGGCAGTGACGGCGTGCGGACCCCACGGGGAGGTGTCGACGGGCTGCCCGGCGGCGCGGGCGGCGATCGCGGCGGTGGCGATGCGGGCCTGGTACTTGCCCTGGTGGGTGAGCAGCGCGTGCCGGTTGATGTCGCCGAGGGCGTACAGCCAGCCGTCCTCAAGCGCTATGACCCGGCAGGTATCGTCGACCTCCAGCCAGGAGCCGGGGAGCAGGCCGATGGTGTCCAGGCCGATGTCGTCGGTGAGTGGTTGCCGGCCGGTGGCGAACAGCACCTCGTCGGCCTCCACCGTGCCACCTTCTTCCACGGTCAGCGTGACCGGCCCGGCCCCGCCCGGACGGCGTATCGCGGTGACGGTGACGCCGATCCGCACGTCCACCCCGGCCTCGGCCAGGCCACGACCGACCAGCTCCCCGGCGAACGGCTCCATCCTGGACAGCAGGCCGTCGGCCTGGGCCAGCAGCGTGACCTGCGAGCCCAGGCCCTGCCAGGCACTGGCCATCTCGACCCCGACCCCGCCGCCGCCGACGATGGCCAGCCGGCCCGGCACAGTGCGGGAGTCGGTGGCCTGCCGGTTAGTCCACGGGCGCGCCTCGGCCAGCCCGGCCAGCTCGGGCAGGGCCGGGTGGCTGCCGGTGCAGATCACGACGGCCTGCCGGGCGGTCAGCGTCACCGTCCCGCCATCGGGGGTCGCCACCGCGACCCGCCGGTGGCCGTCCAGCCGGCCGTGGCCGCGGATCAGCTCGGCACCGAAGCCTTTCAGCCCGGCGGCCTGGCCCTCGTCGTTCCAGTCGGTCACCCATTCGTCCCGGCGCTTGAACACCGCCGGGGCGTCCACCGTCCCGGTGACCGCCTGGCAGGCGCCGGCGACCCGGCGGGCGTCGGCGACCGCGACGACCGGCCGCAGCATCGCCTTACTCGGGATGCAGGCCCAGTAGGAGCACTCACCCCCGACCAGTTCCCGTTCCACGGCGGCGACGCTGAGCCCGGCCGCGCGGGCCCGGTCAGCGACGGTGTACCCGACCGGCCCGGCACCGATCACGATCACGTCATACGCGCTCATGAGCTGAGCATCGAGCGGATCCGGCCCCGTTACATCGTCAAGGACGACAGCGAAGCCGGGGCAGGACCTTATCCGGCCTGCTCAGTCGCCCGCGTACCGCTGTTCCCGCCATGGATCTCCGTAGATGTGGTAGCCGTAGTTCTCCCAGAAACCGGGCTGGTCATGATCGAGCAGTTCCAGGCCGCGCACCCACTTGGCGCTCTTCCAGAAGTACAGGTGCGGCACCAGCAGGCGGGCCGGGCCGCCGTGCTCGGCTTCGAGCGGCTGGCCGTCGTAACCGAAGGCCACCCACGCCTGGCCGCTGGTAACGTCCTTGACCGGCAGGTTCGTGGTGTAGCCGCCGTCGCTGAACGCCAGCACGTAGCGGGCGTCCTGCTCGACCTGAGCCAGCAGCGTGTCCACCGATACGCCGCGCCACTCAG
>DAIOWL010000993.1:0-1101 GCA_036758545.1 Streptosporangiaceae bacterium
TCTTCCTCCCCCAGCTCCCCGTCGGCCTCAGATTTAATCTTCGTATTGAGATTAACCTCTGCACATTGCAGAAGGAAGGCCGGGTTGCGCGAGCGACCCCCAGGAGGGCTTGCCTATCGGCGGGCTGGCGCCATGTACTGGCGTGCCGACCGCGACATTGCGAGGCCGGGAAAGTCAGGTGCCCGCACGGCTTGCCCTTCGGGATCAAGCGGACGGCCGTCGGGAAGACCCGCCGGCCGCCCCCCGTCCTGCTCGTGTGCCCCGGTGCCGCCTCAGCGTTCGGGGCCGGGCGCCGGACCGGCTTCTACCAGCCGCTTGACGGCGGCGAGGGTGTCAGCGATGCCCTGCTCGATCCCGCCGGAGTCGTGGCGCTCGGTGTGCAGGAAGACAGCCACCGACGAGGTGCTGCCGTCACCGTCGACATCGAGGGAACCGTGATAGTCGTTCGGCCCCTCCGAGCCCCATTCCAGATGCCGGCGTTCCCGGTCGACACGAAACCACGCCTCCCCCTCCCGAGTGGAGCCGTTCAGGTTCGCCACCACCCGTATCGCGTCCTTCCCCGCGGGTTCGGCGCTGGTCATGGCCGGGAAGTAGCGGGGAAGATGGCTGATGTCGCTGAGATAGGCAAACAGCTGACCGGCTGGCGCGTCGACATCCTGGGACTTCCTGTAGTCACCCATGTGGCGCGGTTACTTCTCGTAGCTGCGCAGGGCATTGCCCAGGCCGAAAAAGGTGGGCGCCCAGTGGCCTACGAAGATGCCCCACCGGTCCGCCCGGTCGGTTCCCGCCTTCTCGGCCCGCAGGGACGTCGCCCAGGCCAGGAACGACAAGCCGATGCTGGCGAATCCGGCCACATAGGCGTGCTCGGATCGCAGGCCGGCGTCGTGCAGTTTCTCGATCATGCTTCCTCCTGTTGCTGGCTCGCCCCGTCGCCTGGCGGCATGATGGGGACCGGGCTGTCGTGGCTGTCCAGCCGCCGTACTCTTAAACATCGTTTGCAGGTAAATCTCTGCAACCTGAAGAGATGAGGCCAGCTGCCGTGACCGAACCGCCGGACGGCCTGTCCATCGGCGAACTAGCCAGGCGCACCGAGGTGCCCGC
>DAIOWL010000993.1:1111-2376 GCA_036758545.1 Streptosporangiaceae bacterium
GGATGTGCTGGCTGTCCGGCAGCACCATCCTTAAACTTGATTTGCAGATAAACTTCTGCATAATGCAGAAGACCTGGCGGCGGGGGCCGGACCTCCCGACGGGCTGCCGATCGGCGAGCTAGCCACGCGCGCCCAACCTCAGCGACGAGGGACCTGGGACCCGCAGCGCTGTTGCTCTGTTGCCGGGAACGAAACCGTGCAAGCGGCACGAAGGTCTTCGGGTCACAGGAGCAGCCTTGGCCGAATACACCGTCCCCGGCGACGCCGCCAGCCACGGCATCGCAGGCGGCGACCTGCAGGCACGTTTCGACGTCATGCCCGGCAGCGGGCAGCAGCCAGCGACCGTGCGTGCCTCCGGCGCCATCGACCTGGCCAACGCCGCCCGGTTCCAGGCCGCGCTCACCGAGGCTGCCGGCACTTCGAGTGAGATCACTGCCGACATGACCGCAGTCACTTACTGTGACAGCGCCGCCATCTACGCCCTGTTTACCGCGGCCGGGCGCAGTCACCTTACGCTCATAGTCCCCGAGACCGACCCGATCACCACCATGCTCAAGATCGCCGGACTGGACCAGGGCACCACTGTCATAACACCTCACTAGGACGTCAGCCCGCCCATGCTGCTGACGGCCGCGGCCGGGCAAGCCCGCGACGCTAGCGCGGGGGCCGCGAGGTCAGCGCTGAGAGGCTTCGACGCCGACGATCCAGGTGACGCCGAAGCGGTCGGTGAGCATGCCGTAGAGCGGGGCGAAGGGTGCGGGGGCCAGCGGGATCAGGATGGTGGTCGCGCCGTTGGCCAGGCCGTGCCACTGCGCCTTGATCTCGCCGGCGTCGTTTCCTTGCAGGGTGATGTAGAAGGGGTTCTCGCCGGGGTCGTAGCCCTTGGAGGGCTGCACGTCATAGGCCATGATGTCGAAGCCGTTCAGGGCCTTGACCCGGCCGAAGGCGATGCGGTCGGCCTGTTCCGGGCTTTCCACGGAGTGGATGTCGGCGTAGGTGGCCAGCGACAGGTCGCCGCCGAACACGGACTGGTAGAAGCTGAGCGCTTCGCGGGCCTGGCCGCGGAAGTTGACGTGCGCAGTCGTGGTGACGGTCATGGGGCTGCACCTTTCGGTTGAGAGGGTTGCAGGTCGTCGCTCGGGCTGGCTGCGGCTTAGCCGCTGCCGCGCAGCGCCGGGATGATCACGCCGTCGATCAGGGCGAGGCTGAACTCCCGGGTGATCGGGAGCCGCTGGACGGCGCGCGAGACGCACATCATCGGGATG
>DAIOWL010000993.1:2386-2977 GCA_036758545.1 Streptosporangiaceae bacterium
GACCGCGCGCTGCATCAGGATGCGGCTGGCCTCGATCCAGGGGCCGATCCCGGCGACCGTCGCGGCCTCGGCGAGGCGCTGGTCAGCCTTGGCCAGGGACAGCAAGCCAGCCATGGCCTGGATACGGATTTGCTGCTGCGTGTCGTCGAGCGGAAGGATCATTGCCGTCATGTCCCCGCGCAGGGTTCCGGTGTCCGGCAACTGAGCCAGGCCGACGTCGCTGTGGCTCATCCGCGATACGGCCTCGAGCACGAGATCGGACTTGGTCGCCCACCGCCGGTACACCGTCGCCCTGGCCATGCCGGCCTCGGCGGCGACCATGTCGATCGTCATGCCCTCGTAGCCCTGCTCGGCGAGCACCGTCAGGGCCGCGTCGAGGATGACGCCGTCACGAGCCGCGTCACGCTTGCGGCCGACCTTCGCCCGAGGTCTGTCCCCGGATGACGCGCCCGCCGTGTCCTTGCCCGCAGCCTGGTCCGGGCCGCCTGCTGCGCTCGTTGTCATAATCAAAACGATACACAACAATATCGATATAATCAAGTATCGATATGATAATGTCTCAATATGTCGAGGCGGATCCACGGAGGCGCA
>DAIOWL010000994.1:0-2959 GCA_036758545.1 Streptosporangiaceae bacterium
CCCGCGGCATCATCGCCCTGGTCTTCCGCTGCAAGATCACCGGCGGCCACCTCACGCCCAACGACGAGGTAACCGCCTTCCGCTGGGCCAGCGAAGCGGACATTCACCAGCTCACCAGGGAGGCTTACGCTGTGCGCCTCCTGGACGGCCTCCGCGAAGGGAGCGCGGCCGCGATCCGCCAGCACGACGGAACCGAGCTGTTCGGCTGAGACACCCGCGTGGACCTCGTGGACCGCGCTGCGTTGCCGAATTTAGCCGTATTGGATCAAGGCGACGGCGCTCCGCGCCGCCGCTGGCCCGGCGCCAGCGGCGGGCTCTGCCTTGGGAGGCCCGCCCGCCGCACGCCGGGCCACGCCGCAAGAGTCACCAGACCAGCACAGCTCATTCGTTACGTAAACCGGATGCGTGCTCCTAGGCGTGCTTTCCTCTGCGTGTCCCCAGCTCGCAGCAGTCAAGAGCCGGGTCGGCGCGGCCCGCGCCGCTAAGCACGCTCGGGGGGCTCGGCGCCTACGGCCGCCTCCCCATGTGGGACTAGTCCCAAGCCCGGGAGACCTGGACGAACCCAGCGGCGGACGGTAAAGACCGGCCGTCCGCGTGTATTACTCGGGGCGGACGAAGGGGAACAGGATTGTCTCGCGGATGTTCTCGCCGGTGAGCACCATCAGCAAGCGGTCAATGCCCATCCCCATGCCGCCGGTCGGGGGCATGCCGTACTCCAGGGCGCGCAGGAAGTCCTCATCGAGCTCCATCGCCTCCGAGTCGCCGCCCGCCTTGAGCAGCGACTGCGCGGTCAACCGGGCACGCTGCACCACCGGATCGACTAGCTCGGAGTACCCAGTCCCCAACTCGGCCCCGAACACGACGAGATCCCACCGCTCGGCAACCCGCGGGTCGGACCGGTGCTGGCGGACGAGCGGTGACACCTCGACCGGGAAGTCCCGGTAGAAGGTGGGCTGGATGGTGCGCTGCTCTACCAGCCGTTCGTACATCTCCAGCACGATCTGGCCCCGGTTCCAGCCAGGCGCCGCAGCCACGTCGAGCTGCGCGCACAGTTTTCGCAACTCGGCTTCTGCCGTGTCTGCGGTCACTTCTTGACCCGCCACCGCTGAAATCGCGTCGTACACCGTCACCTTGGGCCAGGCCCCGCCGATGTCATACTCCGACCCGTCGGCCCGCCTGATCACCGTGGACCCCAAGGCCGCGGCCGCCGCCCCCTGCACGAGCTCCCGCGTCAGTTCCCCGATCGTGTCATAATCGCCATACGCCTCGTACACCTCAAGCATCGTGAACTCGGGGTTGTGCGTGGCATCGGCGCCCTCGTTGCGGAAGATCCGGCCGATCTCATACACCCGCTCGATTCCGCCGACGACCAGCCGCTTGAGATGCAGCTCCAGCGCGATCCGCAAGTACACCCTGCTGTCATAGGCATTGGAGTGCGTCACGAAAGGCCGCGCGTTCGCACCGCCGTGCAGTGGGGTCAGGACCGGAGTTTCCACTTCGAGGAAGCCGCGCTCGCTCAGCTGGGAACGAATCGAGTGCATAACCACCGCGCGCAGCTCGACGGACCGCCGCGCCTCGGGGTTGACGATCAGGTCCACGTAGCGCTGCCGCACCCGCGATTCGGGATCGGTCAGGCCGCGGAACTTCTCCGGCAGCGGGCGCAGCGACTTCGCGGTCAGCGTCCACGACGAGGCCAAGACCGACAACTCACCCGACCGCGAGGTGATCACCTCGCCGGTAACGCCCACGTGGTCGCCGAGATCGACGTCTCGCTTCCAGGCCGCCAGCCGCTCCTCACCAACCCCCGCGAGCGAGATCATCACCTGGATGTCGCCGGTACCGTCACGCAGCATCGCGAAACACAGCTTGCCGCCGATCCTGGACAGCATCACGCGACCGGCGATGCTCACCACCTCACCAGTGAACGTGTCCGGTGGCAGATGGCCGTACCTCGCGCGCAGCTCGGCCGCGGTCGCAGTCCGCCCGAAGCCAACCGGATAAGGTCCGGTGCCCGACTCAAGCAGCCGCTCCCGCTTGCCGAGGCGGACCCGCACCAGTTCCGGAATGTTCTCCTCAGCCACGCCCCGTAGGGTACCGGCGATTACCGAGACAGTACTGTTCCGGACTTGGCCTGCCGCGGGGACAGCAGGCATCCAGAAGCGATCGGCCAATAGCACGTAAAGTCCAGCTGCTGAGGTCCGGGGATGGCCCGCTCAGTGTGCGGGGATGCCCCTCCACCGTCAAGGGCACCCGAAGATCGTTTCTAACCGCTTCGCAGAAATGATCTTCGGGACCCACCCTCGAGCGGCGGAGCCTCTGCACCCCCTCCGGTCAGAGACCAAGGGACAGGCAGGAGCCTGCCCGGACCGGACGCGGGCCATCTCCTGCAAGCTGCGGGCAGTCAAGGGGGATATTTCACGGGCAGATGAGATGCCGCTCAGCAAGCACAGACCTCTCACCATTTTCTCACGGACTGGTGGGACGACACCGGACTCACCGCAAATACTGGACACCTGGTCGGACGATGACCTGCAGATACGGATTTCGGCGAACTGGCTGGATGTATCGCATTGATCTACGGATCTGAAGGCTGGGGGTTCGAGTCCCTCCGAGCGCGCCAGGCCACAGGCCACTTGCGATCATGAACCGGCCCCGGCCGTAGCCAAGCCGCTCACACTCCGAACAGCTCGTCGATGGCGGGAGCTTGGCACGCACGCGCCGCCGGGGCGACAATGCGGGGATGGCTGGTGATGACAGCAGAGCCCAGGTGCAGCTCGACGAAGACACCCTGGCCCGCCGCCGCCGCGACCTGGGCGAGGACCACCCCGACACCCTGGCCGCCGCCAGCAACCTGGCCGTCAGCCTGCGCGCGGCCGGGGAGTACCAGGCGGCCCGGGAGCTGGACGAAGACACCCTGGCCCGCCGCCGCCGCGTCCTGGGCGAGGACCACCCCGACACC
>DAIOWL010000995.1:0-2958 GCA_036758545.1 Streptosporangiaceae bacterium
CTGGAAAGATGCAGACCATGACTGAGCGCGAAACCCCGTCCGTGGACGGACTCGTCATCGGCATCCTCGGCGGCACCGGGGACCAGGGACGCGGCCTGGCCCGCCGATTCGCGCTGGCCGGGCACCAGGTGATCATCGGGTCGCGAAGCTCCGAACGCGCCGCCGCCGCCGCGCAGGAGATCGGGCACGGCGTCCAGGGCCTGGCCAACGCCGACGCCGCCCGCAGCGCCAGCGTGATAATCGCCGCGGTGCCGTGGGAGGGCCACGGTGACCTGCTGTCCGTGCTGGCCGGCGAGCTGGCGGGCAAGATCGTCGTGGACTGCGTGAACCCGCTCGGCTTCGACCAGCGCGGCGCCTACGCGCTGCCGGTCCCCGAGGGGAGCGCGGCCCAGCAGGCCGCCGCGCTGCTGCCCGGCAGCCGGGTGGTGGCGGCGTTCCACCACGTCTCCGCGGTCCTGCTGCTCGATCCCGAGGTCGACACGATCGACCTGGACGTCCTGGTGCTTGGCGACGATCGTGAGGCCACTGACCTGGTGCAGGCCCTGGCGGCGCGGATCCCCGGCGTGCGCGGCATCTACGCCGGCCGCCTGCGCAACTGCGGCCAGATTGAGGCGCTGACCGCGAACCTAGTGTCCATAAACCGCCGGTACAAGGCCCATGCCGGCCTGCGGGTCACCGACATTTAATCCCGAACGGGCCGGGTTTCCCGCACCTCCGAGAAGGCGGCCGCGGTCAGGGTAGCCGCGGTCTCCGCGGCGCTGGCAATGGCTTCCTCCGGCCCGAGCCCGCACAGATCGGTGAGCGTGAACAGGGCCTCCGCGCTGACCGTCACGGCGAGGTCGCGCTCGAGCTGGGCCAGATCGGCGCGGTCGCGAAACGGGGCGAGCGCGTATTCGATCAGCCCGAACCGGATCCCGGGGCGCACCGGCGCGAGCCCGGGCTGCCCGGCCGGCTCGGCCGGGTAGAGATCCCGGTCCTGGTGCTCTGGGGTGACAGCGACCGGATCGTCACGCCCGGGTACGGGCAGGTCCTGACCGCGTCCTTCCCGCAGGCGCAGTTCACGGTCATCAGCCGGGCCGGGCACCTGCCGCAGCTGGAGCAGCCCGACGCCACGTTCGGCGCGCTGGACGCGTTCATCCGCAAGGAGCCGGGCCGGCCGGCAGCCTGAGGCCGTGCACCACCCCGTCCTGGTCGCCGGCGACGAGCGTGTCGCCGGCGACGGCAGGCGCCGAGAAGCACTGCGCCCGCGTGTACCGCACCGAGCCTTGCTCCTGGCCGTCGGCCAGCCGGACCCGGACGAGCCGGCCGTCCGCGGACACCACCCAGGCGCTGTCCCCGGCCACGGCCAGGCCCGCGTTCTGTACGCTCACCCCGAGGGCCGCCTGCCAGACGGCGCCGCCGTCGGCCAGGCCGACGCGGGTGAGCAGGCCCCGCTCGGTGGTGAGCAGCGCGGTGCCGTCGCCCAGGACGACGGTGGGCGGGTACATGGTGCTGCCGGGCAGGGTCCAGCGCGGCGCGCCGGTGGCGGCTTCCAGCGCCTGGGTGCCGGAGACCGTTGCCGCGAGGACCAGGCCGGCGCCGAGCGCGATCACGTCGTCCCAGCCGCTGTACAGCGTCACCCGGTGCAGGTCGCCCGAGACCATCCGGTGCGACCAGGCTTCCCGGCCGGTGCACAGGTCGTGGGCGCGGGCAAAGCCGTCCGCGGCCGCGGTGTAGACCCGCTCGCCGTCGCACCCGGCCCGCCCGGCCGAGAACCCGCGGCCGGGCAGGGCCCAGGCGAGCTCCCCGCTCGCCGCGTGCACGGCGAGCAGCCGCTCGCCCGCGGTGAACACCACCAACTCCGGCGTGACCAGGGGCTGGCTGAGCACCGGGGCGTCGGCGGCGAACCGCCAGCCGACCAGCCCGGTGCTCGCGTCCAGGGCGTACAGGCACCGATCGGCGGACGGGACGAACAGCGTGCGCCCATCGCGGCTCACGCCAGGCCGCCGGTACACCGGACCGAACCGTGCCCGCCACAGCCAGGAAACGCCCCGGTCTCCGCGGTCGGCCGGGACCCGGACCGCCGCCACGTCCCCGCTAGTCGACGCCGCCACCACCACGTCGCCGTCGGCCACGGCGATCCCGGCCTGCACAGACCCGGGCAGCCGCAGCCGCCACTGCGGCCGCGGCAGCCCAGCCGAGGCGGCTCCACGGGGCCGGTGGTGGCCTGGCCGCGGGCCGGTCCGCGGCCCCGTCAAAGGCACTGCGGCCACCGGCGAGCCGGCCTGCGTCCCGTCCGCGGTCACGGTGACGCGGCCTACCGTCAGCGCCGGGCCGTCGCCCAGTTCTGCCCAGTAGAAGACGGGTTCCTTGAGTACGGCCTGCAGCGTCACCTGGACTGGTCCGTCAAGCCTGGTGACCGTCTCGCGGTGGACGTGCCCGGCGACGAGGACCCGGACGTCGTGCCGCGCGATCAGCTCGAGCAGCGCGGCCTGGTCGTCGATGTAGTCGTGCTCGCCACCCACCGGGAAATGCTGGAACAGCAGGGTCGGCCCTCCTGCGGCGGCGAGATCACGGTCGAGCCATTCCAGCGCGGCCGCGCCGCAGTGGCCCGGCTCGAGCAGCGGCTGCGTCGGGTCGAACGCGGTGACGTGCACGCCGCCCGCGTCGAACGAAAACGGCACGGCGCCGAACTGCTCCCGGTAGAGCCCCTTGGCCGTCGGGTCCCACCGCACCTCGTGATTGCCCGGCACATGCCTGATCCGGCCGCGCAGCGCGGCCGGGACCGTCTGCCAGTACCGCTCGTACTCACCCGGCAGCCCGGTGTCGGTGATGTCCCCGCAGTGCAGCACGAAGTCGGGTGCGCGCCGGGCGATGGCCGCGTACACCGGACGCAGCCGCTCCACCGAGGCCGCGGTCATCCCGACATGCGTGTCGGTGACCATGGCGAACCGCAGGCTCATCGCTCGCCACGCTACC
>DAIOWL010000996.1:0-2958 GCA_036758545.1 Streptosporangiaceae bacterium
GACGCAACCGCGCTCGGCGTGGCCGCGCTGGCGCGGCTCGGCACCGGGGACGCGGCCTCCGCCGCCGAGGCGGTCGGGGCGGCTGAGGTGGAAACGGTGGTGGAGCCGTCGATCACCGCTGATCAGGCGGCCGAACGGCTCGCGGTTTTCCGCACCGCCCTCGACCTCACGCTGGTCCCGCGATGACGCGGTCCCCCGCGGACGTGGTGATCATCGGGGCCGGGGTGGTGGGCACGGCGATCGCCAGGACGCTGGCCGCGTACTCACTGGACCTAGTGCTGGTCGACGCGGCGGCTGACGTCGGCACCGGCACGTCGAAGGCGAACACCGCGATCCTGCACACCGGGTTCGACGCCAAGCCGGGCAGCCTGGAGAGCCGGCTGCTCAGCCGCGGCTCCGGGCTGCTGCGCGCGTACGCCTCGGCGGCGCGGATCCCGGTGGAGCGCACCGGCGCGCTGCTCGTGGCGTGGACGCCAGACCAGGTCGCGGCGCTGCCCGGCATCGAGGCGGCCGCCCGGCGCAATGGGTACCGGGCGGTGCGACCGCTCGCGGCCGCCGAACTCCACGCGCGGGAGCCGGCGCTCGGCCCGGGCGCGCTCGGCGGGCTCGAGATCCCGGACGAGAGCATCATCTGCCCCTGGACCACGCCGCTCGCCTTCGCCACCGAGGCCGTCGCGGCGGGCGTCAGGCTCTCGCTGTCCACCCAGGTCACTGGCGTCGCCTTGGCCGACGACGATACGTGGGAGCTGGCGACCACGCGCGGTCCGCTGCGCGGCCGGTGGGTGGTGAACGCCGCGGGGCTCGGCAGCGACACGGTGGACAGGATGTTCGGCGGCGGCGGGTTCACCATCCAGCCGCGGCGGGGCGAGCTCATCGTGTTCGACAAGCTGGCCAGGACGCTGCTCCGGTCGATCCTGCTGCCGGTGCCGACCGCGCGGACCAAGGGGGTGCTCATCGCGCCGACGGTCTACGGCAACGTGCTGCTCGGGCCCACCGCCGAGGATGTTGGTGACCGGTCCGATACGGCCACGACCGCCGCCGGGCTACGATCGCTGCTGGCGGCCGGGCGGCGGATCCTGCCTGAGCTGGCTTTTGAAGAGGTGACGTCGGCCTACGCGGGGCTGCGGGCCGCTACCGAGCACTCCGACTACCAGATCCGGGTGGAGGCCGGACGGCGCTACGCGTGCGCGGGCGGCATCCGCTCGACCGGCCTGTCCGCGTCGCTGGGCATCGCCGAGCACGTGGCGGAGCTGCTGGAGCAAGCCGGGCTGGCGCTGAAGCCCCGCCCTGGTTTCGCGGCTGCGCCGCCGGTGATGCCGTACATCGGGGAAGCCGGGGTGCGACCGTACCAGGACGCGGCCGCGATCGCGGCCGACCCGGCGTACGGGCAGGTCGTCTGCCACTGCGAGCGGGTTTCCCGGGGGGAGATCAGGGACGCGCTGGCCAGCCCGGTGCCGCCGGCCGATCTCGGCGGCCTGCGCCGCCGGACGCGCGCGGGGAACGGCCGGTGCCAGGGGTTCTACTGCGGAGCCGCGGTGTCGCGGCTGCTCGCGGAGGACGGGACCCGGGCCAGCGCCCCGGCCAGAGCTCCGACCGAGGCCAGAGCGCCGTGAGTGCGGGCATCGTGGTGGTCGGCGCCGGGCCGGCCGGGCTGTCGGCAGCGGCCGAGCTGCGCCGTCTGGGCGCCGGACCGGTACTGGTGGCCGACCGCGAACTGGAGCCGGGCGGCGTGCCCCGGCACAGCTGGCACACCGGGTACGGGCTGCGCGACCTGCGCCGGATCATGACCGGCCCGGCCTACGCGCATGCCCTGGTGTCGGCGGCCCGGATGGCGGGCGCGGAGCTGCGGGCGGGCGCCACGGTGACCGGCTGGACGACCGGGCCGGACGGCACGCACGCGGTCACCATAACCAGCCCGGCTGGCCAGGAGACGGTTGAGGCGGCGGCGGTGCTGCTCGCCACCGGGTGCCGGGAGCGGCCGCGGACGGCGCGGCTGGTTCCCGGCGACCGCCCGGCCGGGGTGATGACCACCGGCGAGCTGCAGCAGCGGGTGTATCTGGGCGGGGAGCGGCTGGCCGGGCGGGCCCTGGTGGTGGGGGCCGAGCACGTGTCGTTCTCGGCCGCGCTGACGCTCGCGCACGCCGGGGCCGACGTGGTCGCGCTGGTCACCGAGCACGAACGGCAGCAGAGCTACGCCGCGTTCCGGTTCGGTGCGGCGGTGCGCTGGCGGGTGCCGGTGTGGACCTCGAGCGCCGTGCGGCGGATCGCCGGGCGCGGACAGCTGGAGGGCGTCGAGGTCGCGGACGTGCGGACCGGGGCGGCCCGGTTCGTGCCGTGCGAGCTCGTGGTCTTCACCGGCGACTGGATTCCCGACCACGAGCTGGCCCGGCTGGCCGGGCTGGCCATGGATTCCGGCACGCGCGGGCCGGTCGTCGACACCACGCTGGCGACCTCGCTGGCGGGCGTGTTTGCGGCCGGCAACCTGGTGCACGCGGCCGAGACCGCGGACATCGCCGCGCTGTCCGGCCGGCACGCCGCCCGGCACATCACGGCGGCGCTCCAGGGCGGGCCCGGGGCCAGGCCTGCGCCCTGGCTTGAGGGCGAGCTCGCGCCCGGGCCGGGAGCCCATGCCGCCGGCCCGGTGCCGGTGCTTGTGGAGCCGCCGCTGCGGTGGATCTCGCCGAACGCCATCGGATCCGCCGCCGCTCCCCCGCTGGGCCGGTTCGTGCTGCGCAGCGCCGGCTTCCGCCGGGGCGCCCGGCTGGAGGTCCGCCAGGACGGCCGGCTGCTGGCCAGGACGCGCCCGGCCCGGCTGATCCCGGAACGGCCGGTGCACCTCGGCGCGGGCTGGCTGGCCCGGGTCGACCTGGCGGGTGGCCCGGTGCGCGTCACCACCGGTGCGGCCAGGCAGGGGTGACGAAGTGGTCAGCCGGGGGGTTGACAAGGCCACGCGGGTTG
>DAIOWL010000997.1:0-2949 GCA_036758545.1 Streptosporangiaceae bacterium
GCGAGGGCAGCATCGACCCGGACCGGGGCCTGCTGGCCATGCGCTACTACGCCTGTACCGCGGACTACCCGCCCGGCATCGAGGCGCGGGCCGATCAGTGACCGGAAAACCCGACTCGCGGCAGAAGCGAGCATTCTAGGAGCGGTCGGCAGTGCATAAACATTCAGTCTCCTGTCGCCCCATCGGAGGGAGGGAAGGGACGGTGGCGGTGATGGTGGTGACCTTGCCGGGAGCGGCCCGAATGTAAAGCTGGCCGCTGTCGCCCAGCGTTGCCAGCCTATCGGCCAGCTTTTTGTTAGGCCGTGTCCTGTTTGGACGTAGCGGATCGTAGCCGCTGCCGTTGTCGGGAGACGGTGAAGTACAGCAGGGTTCCGTTCTGGGCCTGAAGGGAGGGGCGGGACTGGGAAGCATAAGAGGAACGCCTTTACTCGGCTGAGCGCCGCGCGTCGACGCGATGGGGCGTTCCACTTTTTGCGGACAAGGCTGCTCTGAATGCGTATCAGTACCACCCGCTAGCCGCTCTGTAACTATGAGCGGAGGGGTGGGCTGTTATGAATTCATGGCTTGTCTGGGGAGGATTCGCGGTCGCTGTGGTTTTCCTCGGCTGGGTCGCTTATCACTTCACCGTGCGTACCCTACGGTTCGTCGCACTGGCGTTGGTGGTGGCTGGGGTTGTGCTTGTCACCCGATACGGCGTGACCCACCCGTCCCCGGGCGCGTCGGCGGCGCCTGTTGACCTCGTGAAGGCGTTCACAGGAGGTTTGGATAACCTCACAGGTGCCTTCTTCCAGCCGCTCCTGCCTGGCCCCGAGACTCTCCTGCCCGGGCGGGTCGGATGGCTGGTCATTGTGGTGTTCCTTGTGTTTGCGTACCGGGAGCTCGAGGTATGGGCGATGCGCTGGCAGCCGCCGGCCGTTGACACATCGGCTCTTGACGGCGAGCAGCCGGGCAGGCAGAGCAGCGGCAGGCAGGCAGGATCGGGCGATGGTGAGCCAGCCGGGCAGCGCGAGCATGACTATCTAGTCGCCGAACTCAGATTCATGCTGCCCGCGGTGGAAGTGCGAGCGCCGGCGGTCCTGCCTGGCGGTTCGACGCCGGATGGGCTGGCATCCGTCGCCGAGAGCAGCGGCGTGGAGGGCAGCGGGCTGGCCGGCGCAATCATCCGCGTCGTAGGGATGCTGTGGCCGAACCCCCGCCGGTATCAGGTCCGCGTCTGGCTCAAGCCTGCCGGTCAGTCGCCTGCCACGACCTCAGTAGGAACGAATGGCCAGAGCGACCCAGCGCATACCGGCAGCAGCGCTGGCGATAGCAACAGACAAGATGGGGCTGGCAGGCGAGTGACGATCGATCTCAAGGACGCCCAGACGGGCGGGAGCATCGCGACTACGACCTTGGCCGCGCGTGATCTGGACGATGCCGCCGCGCGGGTTGCCGCCTACGTCGCCCGGCAAATCTTCCGGGCCGACCCGACAACGCCGCCTTGGTCGGTCGGCTCCTTCGACGGCGGCGACCTCGCTGCCCTGATATCGGCAAAGCAGCAGCGTGATCTCATCGACTGCCCGGAGGACGCGCGCCGTTCCCGGTGCTGCCAAATCACGGAGCTGGGCAACGCGGTGCGCAACAGCCCGGGGGCTGGTGTCGCCAGATACGAGCTGGCCCTGCTCCTTGATCTCCAGGGCTGTCATGTAGAGGCGCTATGGCTGCACGCGCTGAACCGGCGGCAGTATCCTCGCTTCTTCCGCGGCCGGTACCGGCTCGGCATGTCTCTCGAAATGATCGCGAATCCCAATTTTCCATTGAAAGAGGAAGAATGGGATACTTTCCGTGAGAGCCTGCGCATCCTCCGCCAGTGCAGCGTAATGGATGATGCCGAAGAAAGCAAGGTTTTCCCGAAGAGGCTGCCGCGCGAGCTAAGGAACAAATTGCTGACGGCCGCGATGGGCGAACTGCGCGCATGTCGGCGGCAACTGGCCCTCCGGAGCGTCATCTGGGAAACCTTCCGGCACCGTGATGAGCGGGCGGTCCGCAAGCCATACTGGCGGCTGCGGGAACGCCAGCGCTTTCATGACGGCGTGCTCGTCGCCGAACTGCTCGTCGCCGTCCGCCAGCGCTTGAACGAAGATGGGCGCGACCACGCGACCGAAGGCCGCCATCAGGCAAGCAAAGTGCGCCCTCGCACCAGAAGGGCTACGCGTATGATATCTGCCTTTTCGGATGACGTTGCCGCGATCGAGATACTTCTCGCTCAAAATGCGAAGGAAATGCAGATGCCACGCTGGCTGCTCTGGTGGCAGCGCACCTCGTCGGATCATGCCAAGAATGAATGGCATCTGGACGCGCACGCGGGGAAAACACGCTGGCTGCCCTGGCAGCGCCGTACGCCGTCCTGGGGAGCCGCGTATAACGCGGCTTGCCTGTACGCCGCTTTGGCAGGCAGCGACTGGTACCGGCTGAACGAGAAGGATCTGAAGGACCCGATGGTTTCGGCGCTCAGCAGCCTGGAACGCGTTGTTAACGATCGCCATTGCGAGATGGAGCGGCCATCGGACTGGATATCGACAGATCCGGATTTGAAGTACCTGTATAATTCGCCGGAATTTCGCGATTTCGTCTGTGACCAAAGGCAGAAAGACTACCCGAGGGCAAATTTCGGACCTGACCGTCAATGCACGCGCTGGTCTTCCGATACAGCGACTGAGGCCCGAAACTCCTAGCAGCGTTAAGAACCAAGCGCCGTTAGCTGCACGAGTCCAGACTTCAAGCTGATCTGTGCGTAACCGGAGATGCGGCGTCCGATGATCCGCTTGTACATACTCGGCAGGCTTCGCTCCAGAACCATGACAAAGCTGCGAAGCAATCGCCACCAAATTCGGTTGTGTCGGCTGAGCCATGAGTGAGTATGCGAGTCGGCGCATAGATATGTACGTCGGCATCGCCCTCATTTCGGCA
>DAIOWL010000998.1:0-2941 GCA_036758545.1 Streptosporangiaceae bacterium
GGGTCTCACGCACGGCATCGCCCGATTGCCGGCCCGGCTGAACCGCTCCCGCGATTCCACCCGCATGCTGAGTGATCGGCCAGCCGGACTTACCTGTCATCCTGCCCCGCCGCCGTGCGCCCGTTCTCGTCGGCAGCGGCGAGCAGGTCGAGGAACGGCCCGATCCGGAGTCCTTTCTGGGCGGGGTGCCGGAACTTGCTGTCGTGCCGGACGGTATACCGGGTGCGCCGCCCGGTGCGGGTGCGGGTGATGTAACCGGCGGCCTCCAGGTCGGCCACGATGGCCTGGGCGGTGCGTTCGGTGATCCCCGCGGCGGCGCTGATATCCCGGATCCTGGCCTGGGGGTTGCGGGCGATCTCGACGAGCACGTGCCCGTGTCCGGTCAGGAGTGTCCAGCTGCCGCCGCTCTGGTCAGGGTCGCTCATGCCTCCCGATTGTATAACTCGCGAGAGAATCCTCGCGATAGAAAACGCGCGAGATTTTTCTCATGCTTCTATTGACAGCCGTCCGGCAGGGGGTGATCCTGGTAGTGCCCTGACCGGGGCACCCGGACCAGCCCCGCTCCCCGCGGCCACGGGAGGTGACGCAGATGCAAGACAGCAGGTTCCCCGTTGAGGTGGTCAACGGCGTGCCGGTCGTGGCGGCACCGGAGGAGATCGACATCACCAACGCCCCGGAGCTGCGGGCGGCCCTGCTGGAGGCAGCCGCGCACGGGCACGGGACGCTCGTGGCCGACCTGACCCGGACCCGGTTCTGTGACTCCTCCGGGCTTCATACCCTGCTGGCGGCGCACAAGCGGGCCCAGGCCGACGGCGGTGAGATGCTGCTGGTCATCAGCAGCACAGCCGTGCTCCGCGTTTTCGCGATCACCTCCATTGACCGCATAATCCCTAATTTCACCAGCCTGGAGGAGGCCCTCGCGCAAACCTCCGCCAACGGATCGAACGGCCATCGGCGGACCGAAAGGCAGCACAGTGTTAGCGGATGCTCCTAACAGCGGCTACTTGTGACAACCTGGGACCAGGCGGCCGAGCCTCACACGGACTGGATCGCGCGGGCCGTGAGCCGAACCCAGCCTGGCCAGCCAGCAGGCGTGGCGGTGGGTAGCTGACGCGCGGGTAGTCTAGGCGGGCAGCGCGGCCCGCGCTGCGGTGTACCGTCTTGGGGGTGGAGCCGCGATGAGCGAGCCCGGCTACCATGACGCGCTCCGTGTCTTGTGCGATGATGCCGGCGTTGACCTGCACCGTGTGCTCACGGCTGCCTGCGAGCCGCTGCCCGCCTGGGATCCGGTGGTGTACCTGGCCGATTTCGCCTTCCAGGTGCTGGTCCCGCTGGCCGCCGACGTGGCCGGGCAGGACGTGGCCGGGACGATGGCGGGCCGGGCGTTCACCACGGGCCAGCCGGTGGCCACCCCACGGGACGGCTCGGTCCGGGTCTGGGTCCCGGTGGTCGAGCAGACCACCCGGACCGGGGTGCTGGCAGTCACGGTCCCGGATGCCGGCGCACAGGTACTGGCCCAGGTTGAGTCGCTCGGCGTCTTCGCCGGCCTGGTGGTGGCCTCGGCCGCGCGGGTCAGCGACGTCCCGTACGTGCGGCGGCGCGGCCGGGCCATGTCGCTGCCTGCGGGCATGCAGTGGGATCTGCTGCCGCCACTGAGCGCGCGCACCGCGGGTGCGCTGATCGCCGGGGTGCTCGAGCCGGCCTACGATATCGCCGGCGACGCGTTCGATTACGCGGTCAACGGCGCCGATCTGCATTTCGCGATCATCGATGGCCTGGGACACGGGATCGGCTCGACGTTGCTGACCGGCCTGGCGGTCGGCGCGTACCGGCACGCGCGCCGGGACGGGGCCCCGGTGTCCGGCATGCACGCGGCCATCGAGGCGGCCCTGGCCGGGTACTACGACGATGTCTCGTTCGCCACCGGCATCATCGCCCGGCTGGCCACCGGGTCAGGGCGGCTGGAGTGGTCGTGTGCCGGCCACCCGCTGCCGCTGCTGTTGCGCGACCGTAAGGTGGTCGCCGAGCTCAGCACGGCCCCGGTGCTGCCGTTCGGGCTCGGGGATCCCGCCCCCGAGCCAGGCATTGAGCAGCTTCAGCCGGATGACGTGGTGCTGCTGTACACCGACGGGGTGACCGAGGCGCGGACCCCGGACGGGGAACAGTTCGGGCTGGACCGGCTGGCCGATCTGCTGGAGCGCGAAGCCGCCAGCGGCCGGACAGCCGAAGAACTGCTACGGCGCCTGGTCCAGTCCGTGCTCGACCATCAGGCCGGCGGCCTGCGCGATGACGCCACGATGCTGCTAGTGCAGTGGACCGGTCCCTGACCGGACGTTGACCGCACTGACCTCTCGCAGCGGCCGGGCCTGCAGGCGGACGGGCAGACACTAGGGCTAATCGCCGGGCCGTTCGGCCATGAACCAGAGCCACGGATCGTCCCGCGCAGCGTCCCTGCCGGT
The DNA here is from genome assembly GCA_036758545.1 of Streptosporangiaceae bacterium. Taxonomy (GTDB): domain Bacteria; phylum Actinomycetota; class Actinomycetes; order Streptosporangiales; family Streptosporangiaceae; genus Palsa-504. The sequence goes on from DAIOWL010000998.1 coordinate 2,460, forward strand.
AACCAGTCCCAGGTCTCGTGGTGTCATATCCGTAGCGCGTCATGGCGCGCCGCTACCCGGCCGACTGCGGCATACTCGGCCGGTCTGGCCGCGAATGCCCTATTACCTGGTTAGCGGCGGCTATACGGAGACCCTCGCGAAGGTCCGCCTGCTGTCCCGCCCGGGCGATGAGTTAGTCCAGCCGGCCCGGGTCGAGTCGCGTGTCCGTGCCCGCCAGGGTCCGCAGGGTGCGCCAGCCTCCGGCCTTGCCCTCGACGCCGAGCCGCCGCATTTGCTGAGCTCGAAGGTGAACGCGTCGATGATGTGCCGCTGCTCGACGTCGGTCCGGCTGCTGAAGAACTGGCGGGCCTGGCTGTAGTGGTCGGCGAAGCTCTCCGGCCGCAGCCTGCGCTTGGGACCGGCCTCGTCGCCCTGGCCGTCGGGGTAGGTGCGGAAACCGGCCACCGGATCCTCCCGCGGGCCAGGCGGATCCCAGGAATTGG
>DAIOWL010000999.1:0-2939 GCA_036758545.1 Streptosporangiaceae bacterium
GAGCTGATCTGTACCTTGCTGTGATCCCCGAGCACCAGGCGGTGCGCCTTGGGCACCTTGGGGGCGGGGGTCACCTCGACATGGTGCCCGATGAGGGAGGCCTCGATGCGGCGGACCCCCCGGATCGACGCCCCGGCCAGGACGATCGAGTACTCGATCTCACTATCAGCGATCACACAGCCAGGGGCGACCGAGGTAAACGGGCCAATGTAGGAGTCGGTTACCTCGGTACCGGCGCCGATGATGACTGGACCCACGATCCGCGACCCGCTGACCCTGGCTCCGGCGTCGACGACCACCCGGCCGATCAGCTCGCTCGCCGCATCCACCACGCCGGCCACCGCCGGCTCGGAGCTCTCCAGCACGGTCCGGTTGACCTCCAGCATGTCCGTGACATTGCCGGTGTCCTTCCAGTACCCCGAGATGACCGTAGAGGTGACCTTGCGGCCGTGGCGCACGAGCCACTGGATAGCGTCGGTGATCTCCAGCTCGCCGCGCCCCGACGGCGCCAGACCGGCAACCGCTTCGTGCACTGCCGACGTGAACAGGTACACCCCGACCAGAGCCAGATCGCTCTTGGGCCGCTGCGGTTTCTCCTCCAGACCGATCAGCTGGCCCGCGCCGTCGAGTTCGGCGACCCCGAACTGCCGCGGGTCCTCCACTGCGGTCAGCATGATATGAGCGTCCGGCCTGGATGCCCGGAACTCCTCCACCAGCTCGGTGATGCCGCCCACGATGAAGTTGTCACCCAGGTACATCACGAAGTCGTCGTCGCCGAGGAACTCCCTGGCCACCAGGACCGCATGCGCCAGTCCGAGCGGGGCTGACTGCTGGATATAGGTCACTTTCAGCCCGAACGCCTGGCCTGAACCGACCGCCGAACGGATTTCCGGCTCCGTATCGCCGACCACGATCCCCACCTCGGTGATTCCGGCGTCGCGGATCGCTTCCAGGCCATAGAACAGAACAGGCTTGTTAGCCACGGGGACCAGCTGCTTGGCCGAGGTGTGGGTGATCGGCCGAAGGCGCGTCCCCGATCCTCCGGCCAGGACGAGGGCTTTCACGGTCCGGAAGCTTATCGCGGCGGGCGGCCCCCTTCGACCACCGCCTACGGTTTGGTCAGGACCACGATGAGCAGCCCTGACACGACCATGAGGGAGCCCACCCAGGTCAGCACGTTGGCACGCTCGTGCAACAGGACGACGCTCGCGGTCAGGATGACGATATAGCCGAGGGCATTGAACGGGTAGGCCACGCTCAGCGGTACTCGCGCGAGCGCGGCCAGCCAGGCTACCGCGGAGACGCCGAAAACGACCAGGCCGAGCAGCACCCACGGCGAGGTGGCCGCGCGAAGCGCCAGCGATCCGCCGGAATCGGCCACGCGGGCCGATGCGATCTGCATGCCGTGCTTGAGCATCACCTGTCCGGTGGCCGCCGAGACGACGGCAAATAGCAACAGCGCAACGCTTGCGATGGTCAAATGACGCCTCCCTGGTGCTCGTTCACCCTCAGCACGCCTCGTTGAGCGGATGCGCGGTGCCCGCTCCGGCCCGCCCGCAGCCGGCCCAGCCCGGTCCGCGTCCTGGCGGAGCGGGGCATCCGCGTCAGATGACTTCGACATATTTCCTCTGTGTGCGGCGCCAGGGGGAGAACTCACTTGCATCCCGCGCAGACGACCGGCTTTCCCGGTTGTGCGCGCCGTCCGAAGTGTACGCCGTGCGCTCACAACGGCCTCGTTCAGCCAGTGCCCGCGCACGCCCGCCATCGCGCTAGCCGTCGACGTGAGCCGAGTCTCTGACCTCAGGTGACGGGTCGGCGGTAACGGTGGCCGACCGCGGCCGCGCATGTACTGCGGTGGGCTCCAGATCGAGGAAGGGGTAACGGCGGAGCCCGTGCTTGTGGAGCTGGTACTGTCCGCAGGTGCGCAGCACGCCGAGGCCGTACTGGATACTCCTGCCCAGGTTGATCGACGACGAGTCGGTCTCGTACCGAGTCGGGCAGGATACCTCGCCGATCCTGGCGCCGACGGAGATGGCCTGGGCGATGATCTGATTGTCGAAGACGAAATCATCGGAGTTGCGGTCGAACGGCAGGGAGGCGAGCAGCGTGCTGCTGAATGCGCGCAGGCCCGTGTGATATTCGGACAGTTTCTGCTGGAGGAATATATTCTCGACCAAGGTGAGGAACCGGTTGGCGACATACTTATAGCGGGGCATGCCGCGGGCGACCGAATTCTGGGCGAGGATGCGCGAGCCGAGCACGAGGTCGTACTCGCCGTAAGCGATCATCGACGCCATGGCCGGAACGAGCAGCGGCGAGTACTGATAATCCGGATGCACCATGACGATGATGTCCGCGCCGAGCTCGAGCACCCGCCGGTAGCAGGTCTTCTGGTTTCCCCCGTAGCCGATGTTGAGTTCGTGGCTGATCGGCTCCAGGCCAAGTTCACGAGCCACGGGAACCGTCTGGTCGGTGCTGGCGTCATCGACGAGCACGATCTCGTCGATGACTTCACGGTCAAGTTCAGCTAGCGTACGCGCCAGCGTTGCTGCTGCGTTGTAGGCCGGCAATACGACGCCGACCCGGCGGCCGTTGATCATTCCGCTAGTGTACGGCGCTGCCTCACACGCACTTGACGTAACAGGGGATCTCGCCTGGCAAGATTGTCGGGGGACGGCCCAGGTCGTCCAGGAGATTGTGATCCCACACCATGATGGTGAACGTCTTGTAGTGGTAGACATGCGCGGGCGGACCCGCGTGCAGAGCCGCGATGGCCGGGGCGGGGATCATCGAACTCCGGCGAAGGCTCATGTCACGGTTCGGGGTCGTGTCGGCGGTGTTGGTCACGATGAAGTTGGCAAAGTTGTGTCGCGGGTCAAACCAGTCCGCATTGGACTCGAAACTGCGCGGGACATTGCGGTCGAATTGCCACGACACCG
>DAIOWL010001000.1:0-1513 GCA_036758545.1 Streptosporangiaceae bacterium
GCACGGCGGCGGTGGCCCCGGCGTCGGGCCCGTGGCGGTCCGCGCGCACCTGGCCCACTTCCTGCCCGGCCGCGGCACCGCGGGACCGGTCGCGGCCGCGCCGTACGGGTCGGCCGGCATCTTGCCCATCTCCTGGGCCTACGTCGCGATGATGGGCGCGGCCGGGCTGAAGCAGGCGACCCAGGTCGCGGTGCTGTCCGCCAACTACGTGGCCCGGCGGCTGGCGCCGCACTACCCGGTGCTGTACACCGGGCGGAACGGCCTGGTCGCGCACGAGTGCGTCATCGACCTGCGGCCGCTGGCCAGGGAAACCGGGATCACCGTGGACGACGTGGCCAAGCGGCTGATCGACTACGGCTTCCACGCGCCGACGATGTCGTTCCCGGTGGCCGGCACGCTGATGATCGAGCCCACCGAGAGCGAGAGCCTGGCCGAGCTCGACCGGTTCTGCGACGCGCTGATCGCGATCCGGGCGGAGATCGCCCGGGTGGCCTCCGGCGAGTACGACGCCCGCGACAACCCGCTGAGGAACGCCCCGCACACCGCGGAGATGCTCATCGCGGGGGAGTGGAAGCATCCGTACGATGCCGAGCAGGCGGCCTACCCGCCCGGGGTGGACCGCCGGGCCAAGTACTGGCCGCCCGTGCGGCGCATCGACCAGGCCTACGGCGACAGGAACCTGGTCTGCGCCTGCCCCCCGCCCGACGCCTTCGCCGACTGAGAGAAAGCGGAGTTCCATGCGGCGCCGCGGCCCTTTGGCTCGCGGGAGGGGGAGGTGGCCATAAGGGCCGCGGCTGCCGCGTGTGGATGGCTACGGGGTGGCGACGGGGAAGTCGTCGAGTTCGGCGAGGTGCGGCGGCAGGTCCATGGTGGCTACGCTCTCCTGCTCCTGCGGGTCGGTACGGGCGACGACGGCCACGGTCATGACGTCGCTGCGGTTCACCGGGAGGTGCGGGATGCCCGGCGGTACGTACATGAAGTCGCCGGCCCGGACCACGGTGCGCTGCATCAGGCCCTCGCCGTGCCAGACCTCGGTCTCGCCGCTGACGGTATAGATGGCGGACTCATGCCCCTCGTGGACGTGCGGGACGCCCCGGGACCCGGGCGGGATCGTCACCAGGTGCAGGCACAGGGCCCGGGCGCCCGCGGACCGGCTGCTCACGCCGGTGGCCAGGCTCATGCCCTGCTTACCGTCGTAGCTGCCGCCGGAGCGGATGACGATGACGTCTCCTCCTGGTCTGGCGACGGCGCTGGCGGGTGCGTGGAGTGCTCTCTCCCAATCGTCGCTAACTCTGAGCATTTATCCATATCCTATCCGTGATGTCCCTATGACAGGTTATGGCTCTCTGTGTTCAGATAGATACTCTTCGTAAGGACAGTGTGTTCTGTCTTAACAGTTAGGTCGATATATCTACACGGTAAGGTCCGGGGTGCGCCGGGCCCAGCTGGAACGCCATGAAACCCCGGTTCCAGTGCGTTCTAGCGCCGTGAAGGCCCGGTTCCACGGCGTACG
>DAIOWL010001000.1:1523-2937 GCA_036758545.1 Streptosporangiaceae bacterium
CTCGAACGGCGGGACGAGGATTCGACACGCCCCCAGAACTTTTCTGCGAACCTGTCCGTACCGGGCCCGCTGGAACGCCATGAAACCCCGGATCCAGCGCGTTCTGGCGCCGTGGATCCCCGGTTTCATTGCGTCCGGGACCCCCCCGCTCCCGGCCCCGGACCCGATTGAACGCCATGAAACCCCGGATCCAGCGCGTTCTAGCGCCGTGAAACCCCGGTTCCACGGCGTTCAGCAGGCGTCCGGGAAGCGTCCGGGCCCGGTCAGGTCGAGGCGCGGCGCAGTTCGTCGAGCACTCGCTGCCGGGCCTGGGTGGGCTCGATGCCCAGTTCCTCGAGGGTGTGCGGGCTGAAGTCACCGCGCGGGTTGCGCTGCGCCGCCCCGATCAGGCCGAGCAGCAGGTGCTCGGTGCCGACGTAGCCGTGGCGCAGGGCCCGGGCTTCCCTGGCGGCCAGCTCGACCGACTGCTTCGCCTCCCGGGTCATCGCGATCCTCCCGGTCCCCTGGGCCGGCCCGGGGGACCGGTCGAGCGCGCCGGGGCCGAAGCTCTCCTCGACCCTGCGCGCGATCTCGTCCAGGTCGATGCCGATGCTGGCCAGCGCCTCGGCGTCGTCGCCGCCTGGCGGCCGGCGCAGCGGTGCGGCGCGGCCGAGCCTGCGCTCGATGGCGTCGGCGTCGACGCCCAGGCCGGCCAGGGTCCGGGCCGCGACACCGTCGCCGGCCGCCAGCGCGTGCAGCAGGTACACCGGCCGGATCTGGTCGCCGCGCTCGGCGGCCTCGGACCTGGCCGCGATCACGGCCGTCCTGGCCTTGTCGGTGAATCGCTCGAACATCGGTATCCCCTCGGGGTCAGTGCGCGCGGGCGCGGCGGGCGTGCTTCTTGTGGACCGCCTGCCGGGACACGCCGAGGATCTCCGCGATCTCCTGCCAGGACCAGCCGTGTTCCCGGGCGTTGTCGACCTGGAGCGCCTCGAGCTGCTCCAGCAGCCTGCGGAGGGCGGCGACGGCCCTGAGCCCGGTGCGCGGGTCTGAGCTGTCGGCCGCGGCCGCCAGGGCGGGTGCGTTCTCCATAGTGTCAATCTACGTTGACACCAGCCTCTTGTCAACCTGAGTTGACATGCGGGCGGGGCGAGCCGATTACGAAGCGCTTACGAGAGCCAGCTGAACCATGCGAAATCGCGCTGCGTAGTCATTACTAGTGGGAGGGCTAGGGGCGAGAACCGGATGGCCGATCCTGCCCGCTGCGCGTACGATTCCAGCTAGGCCGTCGCAACGGGAGGTGCGGGTGACCAGCGTTGCCAGGCGATCGAGCCCGGCTCGCCATGCCGGCGCGGAGGCGCATCCGGCGCCGCACCGAGGTCAGACGCCCCGTCCGGCGCCGTCCCGCCCCGTCGGGCGCCCGCCGGCCAGGCCG
>DAIOWL010001001.1:0-2934 GCA_036758545.1 Streptosporangiaceae bacterium
CGTGGATGCGCTCGGCCGCCTGCTGCGCGACCTCGGTGGCCACGCCGGACTGGCCGCCCTTGGCGGCCATCTCACTCAGTTCATCCGCCACAGAGCGGAGCTGGTGAGCGGCCTTCTGCTGCTGGTCGGAGGCCTGATTACGGGCGTGCCCGCCGGCCTCGCCGAGCAGGTCCCGCGCCTGGCGCGCAGTCTCGGAGGCGACCATCCTGGCCTGGTCGGTGGCGGTCTGGGCGACATGGCTGCCGGCCTCGGCGGCGGACTGGCCGACGTTGGCGGCCTCGTCCCTGGCGACGGCAGTCGTCGACGGCTGCGCTTGATCCTGCGGGGAGTAAGGCCCTGTGTAGTCAGTCATCGCGGGCTTCCTGCCTTCCTGGTGTTTTGTGTCGCGGCCCGCTACCCCTGCGGGTATGGGGTAACCCGTATGCCCCCGGCTTTTTTACCTGTGACTTAGCTGGGAAAGGCCAGTGAGTTGTCAGCGGCAGAAGGTGATGGCGACGCTGGTGGCGGCGGCCGCGGGTCGCGTTTCGGCCGTCCGCTAGGGTTGCCGATCTCGGGTCCCGGGCTGACCATGGGGGTGGGCAGGCTGAGCACAGAGGTGACGATGGCGATCGAGCGCGAGATGGATGGCGCTTACCTTCGCCTAGCCGAGGCGGCCGCGGCCATGCGGTACCGGCAGCGGCACTACCTGGACGGGCGGGGGGCCGGGAGGCTGTTCGGGCCCGCGACCGCGCTGACCGCCGCGCATCCGTGGGCGCTGGCGGGTTTCGGCGCCCCGGCCTGGGCGGATTACCGGCCCGACCCGCAGGCGCCGCCGCCGGACGGGCTGCAGGTCGGGGTCCTGCGGCTGGGCGAGGGCGTGCCGCCGGTACCGGCGGTGGCCCGGTTCGCCGGGCACGGCCACCTGCTGATCAGCGAGCGCGGGTTCGCCGACGGGGCACGATCGCTGCTGCAGGCGCTCACCCTGCGGCTCGCCACGGCCACCCGGCCGGGCACGGTGCGGTTCGCGCTCGCCGACCCGGTGGGACAGGGCCGGTACCTCAGCGCGTTCTTGCGGCTGCCCGCGCAGCTGCGGGTAGGCGCGGCCGGGGGTCTCCGGGTCGGGGTGGCGGCCAGCCCGGCCGAGACCGAGGCCCTGCTGACCACGCTGACCAGCCACGTCGTGGAGGTCACCCAGACCCGGCTGACCAACGTCTACGACTCGGTGGAGACCTATAACGCGGCCACCACGGGCGCCACGGTGCCCTACCACGTCCTGGTGCTGGCCGGCTTCCCGGCCAGCATCAGCGACCGGGCCGGGGAACTGCTCGGACGGCTGGCCCGCAACGGGCCCAGGAGCGGCCTGTACATCATCGCCACCGTCGATCCCGGGCTCGACCTGCCCCGCGGCTTCGACCTGGCCGGGCTCACCGCGCTAGGCACCACCGTGAGCCTGGATGACCGCGGGGATCTCAGCTGGGACGACCCGGACTTCGCCGGCAGCGTGATCGAGCCGGACCAGATGCCGGGCGCGGCCCAGGCCAACCCGTGGCTGGACGCGGTGGGCGCGGCGGCCGGTTCCGCCTACCGGGATCTGCCCTTCGGCCGGATCGCCGTTCCCCCGCCGCGGCGCTGGGCCGGGAACACCACCGACGGCCTGGACGTGCAGATCGGCGTGGACAGCAAGGGCGAGCCGCAGCATTTCGTCATGGGTCTGCGCGGGGTGCATCACGGCCTGGTCGGCGGGGACGTCCGGATGGGCAAGACCAACCTGCTGCACGTGCTGATCAGCCAGCTCGCGCTGGGCTATCCGCCGGAGGAGCTCGAGCTCTACCTGCTCGACTTCAAGGAGGTCGAGTTCGACGCCTACCTGACCGAACGGCTGCCGCACGCGCGCGCGATCACCTCCCGGACCGACCGCGAGTTCGGGCTCTCGATGCTGCGGCGGTTCCACGAGGAGATCGAGCGGCGGGCCCGGCTGTGCCGCGAGGCTCGCGTCACGGACCTGCCTGATTACCGGCGGGAGACCGGGCAGGTGCTGCCGCGGGCCCTGGTGATCATGGACGAGTTCCAGGTGCTGTTCAGCGAGGAGGACCGGCTGGCCCGGGAGGCCGGGCGGCTGCTCGCCGATATCGCCAAGCGCGGCGCGGCGTTCGGCCTGCACCTGCTGCTCGCCACCCAGTCGCCGGGCGGCCCGCTCGCGGCCTACCTGCGGCCCGTCTACGAGCAGATGGCCCTGCGGATCGCGCTGGGCTGCACCCAGCCGAGCGTGTCCCAGGCCATCCTCGGTGAGGGCAACGACACGGCCACCAGGCTGGTCCGGGCCGGGGACGCGATCTACAACGACCGCCGCGGCGAGGGCGCCAACCCGGTCATGCGGATCGCCATGCTCCCCACCAGGGAGCGGCTGGCGCTGATCGGGGACATCCGGGCGCTCGGCGGCGGGCGAGAGTACCCGCCGCCGGCCAGCTTCGACCCGGATGCGGCGGCCTCTTTCACCCCCGGGGACACCGCTGACACAGCGTGGACGGCCGGGACGGCCGGGACGGCCGGACCTGGCCGGCCGGTGCAGGCGTGGCTGGGTGAGGCCATCGAGATCAAGCCCGCCACTACCGCGACGTTCGAGCGCTACCCTCGCTCCAACCTGCTCATCGTGGGCGGCGAGGAATACGGTCACGGCCTGCTGCTGGCCACGTTGCTCAGCGCGGCGTACCAGCGCTCCCCGGCTCATGTCCGGTTCACCATCGCCGAGTTCACCCGGCCCTCGTCGCCGTTTCACGGGTTCTTCGACCCGGTGCGGAACCTGCCGCACGAGGTGCGGATCGCCGACCGGCGGACGGCGGCCGACGAGCTGGACGACCTCGCCGCCGACCTGGAGGCCCGGCTGGAGGGCTCCGGACCCGTCGACTCGCCCGGGGCCGAAGGGGTCGAAAGGACCGAAGGGGTCGAAGGGGCCGG
>DAIOWL010001002.1:0-2929 GCA_036758545.1 Streptosporangiaceae bacterium
TGGCGGCCGCGGCCACGCTCGCGGTCGCATCGGGGGCGCGGCTGGCCTGGGTGCCCCGCCGTGCGGGCGAGCGAGGCGCCGTCGAGGCTGGGGCGCTGCCCGGGCTGCTGCCCATCGGCCGCCCGGTCGCCGACCCGGCGGCACGAGCCGAGGTGGCGCGGGCCTGGGGTAAGGGCTCGCTACCCGCCGCCCCTGGGCGCGATACCACGGCCATCCTGGCCGCCGCGGCCGACGGCGAGCTCGGCGCCCTGGTGGTGGCGGGCGTCGACCCGGTCGACCTGCCGGACCCGCAGGCCGCGCTGCACGCGCTGGAGATGGCCCCGTTCGTGGTCAGCCTCGAGCTGCGGGCCAGCGCCGTCACCGATCGTGCCGACGTGGTGTTCCCGGTCGCGGCCGTGGCCGAGAAGGCCGGCACGTTCGTGAACTGGGAGGGCCGCGGGGGCTCGTTCGAGGCCGCGCTGCGGGTCCCCGAGGTGCGCACCGACCTGTACGTGCTCGGCGCGATCGCCGACCGGATGGACGTGCACCTCGGCCTGCCCGACGCGGAGGCCGCGCGGGCCGAACTCGCCGCGCTCGGCAGCTGGCGCGGGGAGCGGCCGCAGCCGCCCGAGGTCACCGGCGCGGGCGCCGATCCCGGGGTGCTCGTGACTCACGAGGCGCCCGGCACCGGCGTGCTGGGCGTCAAGCTCGCTACGTGGCACCAGCTGCTGGACAGCGGCCGGATGCAGGACGGCGAGCCGGCCCTGGCCGGCACGGCCCGCCCGGTCGTGGCCCGGATGTCGGCGGCGACCGCGGCCGAGGCCGGGGCGGCCGACGGCGATAAGGTGACGGTGGCCACCGACCGGGGATCGGTCACGGTGCCCGTCGAGGTAGTGCCGATGGCCGACTACGTGGTCTGGCTTCCGGCGGCCGGCCTCCCCGGGAACGCCGCCGAGATCGCCCCGTACCCCGGTTACACCGAGCCCGCGGTCCAGGCCGGACCCACCATCCGCGCCCGGCTGGGCGCGGGGCACGGCGCCATGGTCACCCTGAGGAGGCCGGAATGAGGCTTGAGGGGACGCTGCCGCACGTGCTGGCAGCGCCCGCGGCCGACCCGACGCTCGCCAGCTTCTACCAGCTCACCTGGTGGCTGGTGCTGCTCAAGGTCGCCGTCGTCTTCGTCTTCCTGCTGCTCACGACCATGTTCATGATCTGGGCGGAGCGCCGGGTCATCGGCCGGATGCAGAACCGGCCGGGCCCGAACCGGGCCGGGCCGTTCGGCCTGCTGCAGCCGATCGCCGACGCGCTCAAGCTGCCGCTCAAGGAAGACATCATCCCGAGCACCGCGGACAGGCTGATCTTCGTGGTGGCGCCGATACTGTCGGCGGCGACCGCCTTCGTCGCCTTCTCCATTATCCCGGTGGGCCCGGTGGTCTCGATCTTCCACCACCGCACCCCGCTGCAGGTCGCCGACCTGCCGGTGGCGGTGCTGCTGGTGCTGGCCATGAGCTCCATCGGCGTGTACGGCATCGTGCTGGCCGGCTGGGCCTCGGGGTCGCCGTACTCGCTGCTCGGGACGCTGCGCTCGGCGGCCCAGGTGATCAGCTACGAGATCGCGATGGCGCTGGCCTTCGTGGCCGTGTTCCTCGACGCCGGGTCGCTGTCCACCACCGGGATCGTCACCGCCCAGATACACGGCTGGTACGCGTGGGTGCTGGCGCCGTCGTTCCTCATCTACCTGGTCACCATGGTCGGCGAGACCAACCGGCTGCCGTTCGACCTGCCCGAGGGCGAGGGCGAGCTGGTGGCCGGCTACCACACCGAGTACTCGTCGATGAAGTTCGCCATGTTCTACCTGGCCGAGTACGTGAACATGATCACGGTGTCCGCGCTGGCCACCACGCTGTTCCTCGGCGGCTGGCGGGCGCCGTGGCCGCTGTCCCTGTGGTCGGGCGCCAACACCGGCTGGTGGCCGGTGCTGTGGTTCCTGATCAAGCTGTTCATCTTCCTGTTCTGCTACATCTGGCTGCGCGGCACGCTGCCGCGGGTCAGGTACGACCAGCTGATGGCGATCGGGTGGAAGTTCCTCATCCCGGTCTCCATCATCTGGATCCTGCTGGTCGCCACGGTGCGCGCCTGGCGGCTTGACAGCCACTCCACGGCTCCGTACGTGGTCTTCGGGCTGGTCATCGTGCTCATCCTGGCCCTGATCACGATGTGGGACAGCTTGGCGCAGCAGCGGGCCGCGCGGTTTGCGGCCGCGGAGGAGGCCGACGTGGCGGAAGCCGGTACCACCGAGCCCGGTACCGGTTTCCCGGTGCCCCCGCTCGACCTGCCGCACTACCACGGGGCCGGGGTCTCCGGCGACAACGAAACCTCCAGCAAGGAGGTCACAGGTGCTTGATTTCCTCAACCCGATCAAGGGGTTCGGCGTCACCTTCCAGGAGATGTTCCGGAAGCCCGAGACGGTCTACTACCCGGAGGAGCGGCGGCCGACCGCGCCGCGGTTCCACGGTCATCACCAGCTCAACCGGTGGCCGGACGGGCTGGAGAAGTGCATCGGCTGCGAGCTGTGCGCGTGGGCCTGCCCGGCGGACGCCATCTACGTCGAGGGCCGGGATAACACGGCGGACGAGCGGTTCTCGCCCGGTGAGCGGTACGGGGCGGTGTACCAGATCAACTACCTGCGCTGCATCCTGTGCGGCCTGTGCATCGAGGCCTGCCCGACCCGCGCGCTGACCATGACCAACGAGTACGAGATCGCCGACGACAGCCGGGAACACCTGATCTGGACCAAGGAGCAGCTGCTCGTGCCGCTGTTGCCGGACATGGAGGAGCCGCCGCATCCGATGCGGCTCGGCGACGACGAGAAGGACTACTACCGGCTCGGCGCGGCGGGGCTGACCGTCGGTCCCCGCGCGCCCGGCATGTCGGGTCCTGGCGGCCCGTC
>DAIOWL010001003.1:0-2929 GCA_036758545.1 Streptosporangiaceae bacterium
TTCCCACAACACCAGGAGGGCGAGGGCCGGAATCAGGGACCAGCCGAACTGGCGCAGGTTGATCTGGGTCGTGCCCAGCAAGCGGTTGAACACGTCCATCTGGGTGACGAGCACGGCCAGGATAGCCTCGCCGAGAATGGCCCAGTTCATCTGCTTGCTGTCGAACGTGGCGGTGGTCAGGACCGTGCCCGTCTCGCTGCGGCATTCCACCGCCGCCACGATCAGGCATAGCGCGAAGGCTGTGAACGCGATCGACTGCCCGATCTGGATACTGCCGAATATGTGCTGGCCGACTTCGATCATGGACAGCAGGCCGATCGTGATGGCCAGCCCGGCGAGCCCGACCGTGATCATCACCCCGGTGGTGAGCACCGACTCACCCCGGGGGCGCGGCATGCGGCCCATGAGGCCGGGACTTGCCCTGTCGAAGCCGAGAGCGAAGCCGAACGGGGCGTTGACGACGAAGTGGATCCACAGCACCTGGGGCGGCGTGAACGGCTCGCCGGCGGCGATGTTGAACAAGGTCGCGCCCAGGAAGGTCAGCACGAACACGACCAGCAGGACCAGGACGAAGCGGATGTACTTGGTCAGGTTGTCGTAGATCTTGCGGCCCTGCTCGACGGCGAACACGATGGTGGCGAAGTTGTCGTCGGACAGGATCATCCGGCCAGCGTTCTTGGCCACCTCGGTCCCGCTGCCCATAGCGATCCCGATGTCGGCCGCCTTGATGGCCGGGGCGTCGTTGACGCCGTCGCCGGTCATGGCGACGACCTCGCCCTTTTTCTTCAGCGTGTCGGCGAGCAGCACCTTGTGCTCCGGAGCGACCCGGCCGACTACACCGATGCTGTCGATGCGGGCCAGCCGCTCGGACTCGGGCAGGGCAGCGAAGTCGGCGCCGAGGATGGCCTCGCCGCCGATGCCAACCTGCTTGGCGATAGCCGCGCCGGTAGTGACGTCGTCGCCGGTCACCATGCGGACCCGGATGTGCGCCGCCTGAGCGCTGGCCACCGCGTCCCGCGACTCGTCCCGTGGCGGGTCGACCATCCCGACCAGGCTGGTCAGTTGCAATTCGGTCACGTAGCCCAGCAAGTCACCGTCGGGGTCGAAGGCGGCCCGGTCGAGGTCGCGCACAGCGGCGGCCATGACCCGCCGGCCCTCGCCTTCCATTCGTTCCATGTGGGCCCGGTGCTGCTCACTCAAGCCCGCATCCCACGTGATGACCTCGCCGCCGCAGAGGGCGGTGGCGGCGCGGGCCATCACGGCCGGCGCCGCGCCCTTGACGAAGCACCGTGCGACCGGCCGGCCAGCGGCGTCGGTGGCGTCGTGGAAGGTGGCCATCAGCTTGTAGGTCGGGTCGAAGGGCAGCGTGGCCAGCCGGGGCAGCCGCTCGCGGGTCTCGTCGATGTCCACTGCGGCCTTGTAGCCCAGCACGAGCAGCGCGCCCTCGGTGGGATCGCCGACGACCTTGCCGTCCACGAGCCTGGCGTCGCTGGCCATCAGGTAGGGCAGGATCGAATCCTCGATGTCGGCCGCAGCGCCAGCCGCGTGATGGACCTGGCCGTCCAGGCCGTAGCCGATCCCCGAGATCGTATAGCGGTCGGTCGGGTTCACCACCTCGACGGCGGTCATCTGGTTCATCGTCAAGGTGCCGGTCTTGTCGGAGTTGATCGCCGAGGTGAACCCCAGCGTCTCGACCGAGGGCAGGTCCTTCACGATGGCGTTCCGCTTGGCCAGGTCGACACCGCCGATGGACAAGATGGTCTGGGTCACGGTGGGCAGCGCTTCGGGGATGGCCGCGATCGCCAGCGAGACGGCGCTGACGAACAGTGCATCCCACGCCTGTCCGCGGGCCCGGCCCAGCGCGAACATCACGATCATCGTGAGCCCGGCTGCCGCCGCGATCCACAGGGTGAGCCGGTCGAGCTCCCTGGTCAGGGGGGACTCCTCCCGGGCCGTGGCGGCCAGCATGCCGGAGATCTTGCCCAGCTCGGTACCGGCCCCGGTAGCGGTGACGATCACGGTTGCGCTACCGTGCGTAACCGGCGTGTTCATGAACGCCATATTCGTCTGCTCACCCGGACCCAGCTGGTCACCGGACAGCGTCTCGGCGTCCTTGGCGGCGGGCACGCTCTCCCCGGTCAGCGCCGACTCGTCGATCTGCAGCGCGCTGGCCGCGACGATGCGCCCGTCGGCCGGAACCTGGTCCCCGGCGGAGATGAGCACCACGTCGCCGACGACCAGTTCCTCGGCGGGGATCTGCGCTTCGGTCCCGTCCCGCCGCACCCGGGCGGTCGCCTTCATCATCGATTTGAGGGCGTTCATGGCGCTTTCCGCCTTGCCCTCCTGCCGCATCCCGACCACGGCGTTCAGCACGGTCAGCAGTATCAGCAGAACCGCGGTGCTCCACTCCTTGATCAGCAAGGACACCACCGCGGCGGCGACCAGGATGATCTGCATGTAGCTGCGGTACTCCTCGAGGAACCGGCGCCAGCCCGGCCTTGGCTCCTCTTCCGGCAGCGAGTTCGGACCGTTCCTGGCCAGCAGATCCGCCGCCTGCGCGGCTGACAGCCCCACGCCCGGGTCCACCCCGGCGGCCGCGGCTACTTCTTCCGGCGTGCATGCGTACCAGTTCCTGCCCGCCGCGGCGGGCAGGCCCGCGGTTTCCGTCTGGACAGCCATATTGAGCCTCCGAACAGCTAGGCCTCATGAGCAGGTAGCAGTTCGGCTGCTTCGGTCTCGCCCATGGGCGCTGCGCCTTCGCTGACCAGGTCATGCTCCCGCTCTTGCCCGAGCCGGCTTCCTGATACTGGCTGGGCGCTCTAGTCAGGTCATCACCCAACCGAGGGTGATTCCCCGCGGCCTCAGAGCAGGCGGAGGTCGACGGCCCGCTCGAGGGCCTCCGAGCGTGACGCCACCCCGAGCTTCTGGT
>DAIOWL010001004.1:0-2928 GCA_036758545.1 Streptosporangiaceae bacterium
GCCCGTGCTAGTCGACGAGGCGGTGGCCAAGACCGGTTCGGTGGTGATCGGATCGGGAATCCGCGGATCCAAGCTCAGGCTGCCGGGTCCCCTGCTCGCCGCGCTCCCGGCCGCCCAGGTGCTGCCCGGCCTCGGCATCCCGGTGGCTCCCCCGGAGTGAGCCACGATGCCGTCACGGATGGCAACCGAATGTGCGCGCTGGGCGTCTAAATGGGGAAGGGTCGGCTACTCAGAGTAACCAGGGAGCACCATGAAGCGGAGACGTCTGGCCTCGGCCGTCGCGGCGGCGATCGCCATCCCGGCTCTCGGACTCGGGCTGAACGGCGCCGCGTCGGCCCGGACGATCTCGGCCGGCTTCTACGCCAAGCACACCGTGGTGCTCGACTGCCAGGGCCACGCCCACGTCCGGCCTGGTCGTTACACGCTGGCCTGCGCCGACGGCAACGACTACCTGAGCGGCCTGACCTGGACGAGCTGGGGCCCGCGGCTGGCCAGCGCCACCGGCACGGAACACGTGAACGACTGCGTCCCCTACTGCGCGGCCGGGCACTTCCACAGCTACCCGGTGAACGTGGTGCTGTGGGGCAGCAAGGCGGCCGGCCCGGGGCGCCAGCGTTACACCAAGATCACCGAGCTCTACCCGGGCGTCCACCCGCGGTACGTCCGTAATCAGCCGGCTACCTTCTCGGAGACGCTGTACCCGTGACGGCGGCCGGGCGAATGCTGGCACGGTGAGCTACAACACAATGACACGCCGGTCAGCGCTGAATTGACATTCAGCTTTGCCCCAGGCATGCTGGGTCCGGTTGAAAAACGGGACACCTCGTTCGGTGAGGCGTCTTCACGGACATAGGCCACTGATCCCAACCGTCGAGAGACGCTCCGGATCAGGACACCTCTCCCCGGCCTAAGGGGTGAGGCCAAGTGGCTGGCAGCCGGACTCTGGTTCGAACGGGGCGGCCGCAGTACGCCGTGGAGTGCCAAAGCTCTTACGAGAGAGGTGCGGCCGGGGATTTCTTCCTCCCGGACCGTTGTTTCCTCAGGTGTCACGCGGTTTGGTGCCCGCGGGCAGCAGAGCCCGCAGGCGGTGTGGCCTGGCGCCCCCGTGCGTCGCGACGGAAGGGAGGCAAGCGATGGACTCTGATAGTCCGGGCCGAAGTCGGCCCTTCTCGCTGCTGTCCCATTCTGTCCCGGGCACACGCCGCCTCGCCTAACATTTCTGCTCGTTGATCGTGCCTGTCCCGTTCGGGGCGGGCATGTGCGTGTGCCCCTGTTTTCCGTCAGATCTCGTGACGTGAAAGGGGTGTTCACAATGGCCTCCATCACTCGTACCGCCGCCCGCGATGACGCGCACGTCGACGCGCACGTCGGCGACATCCGCGGCGCGCTCGGCACCATCCCGGCCGACGATTCCGCGCCGCGGGCCGGCTTGTCCGCCAAGCTGAAGACGCTGCTGGCCATCGTGGGCCCCGGGCTGATCGTGATGTGCGGAGACAACGACGCCGGGGCGTTCTCCACCTACGGGCAGGCCGGGCAGAACTACGGCACCCGGCTGCTGTGGACCTTGCTGCTGCTGATCCCCGTGCTGTACGTGAACCAGGAGATGGTGCTGCGGCTCGGCGCGGTCACCGGGGTCGGGCACGCCCGGCTGATTATCGAGCGGTTCGGAAGGTTCTGGGGCGTCCTTGAGGTCACCTACCTGCTCATCCTCAACGCGCTGACCCTCGTCACCGAGTTCATCGGGATCACCATGGCCGCCGGGTACCTCGGGGTACCCAAGCTGGTCGCGGTGCTGCTGGCCGCGGGCGTGATCCTGGCCGCCGCGGCCACCGGCAGCTTCCGCAGGTTCGAGCGGATCGCGGTGGCGTTGTGCGCGGGATCGCTGCTCCTCATCCCGTTGTTCCTGGTCAGTCACCCGTCCGGCGCCGCGATGGCGCGCGGGTTCGCGGAGCCCGGCCTGCCCGGCGGTTCCGGGCAGATGGCCACCGTCATGCTGCTGATCATCGGCATCGTCGGCACCACCGTGGCGCCGTGGCAGCTGTTCTTCCAGCAGTCCTACGTGGTCGACAAGCGGATCACGCCGCGGTTCATCCGCTACGAGAAGGTCGACCTGTGGATCGGCATCGTGATCGTGGTGGTCGGCGCGGCCGCGCTGATGGGCGCCACCGCCGCCGCCTTCGCCGGGACCCAGGCCACGGGCCACTTCACCGACGCCGCCGGGCTGGCCCACGGCATCGCGGCCCACGCGGGCCAGGTCGCGGGCGCGGTGTTCGCGGTGGCGCTGCTCGACGCCGCCATCATCGGGGCGTTCGCGGTCTCGCTGTCGACCGCCTACGCGGTCGGTGACACGCTCGGCCTCAAGCACTCGCTGCACCGCGGGTTCCGCCAGGCCAAGGGCTTCTATGCCATCTACGCCGCGCTGATCGCGGTGGCCGCGGCCATCGTGCTCATCCCCCACGCCCCGCTCGGCCTCATCATCGAGGGCGTCCAGGCGCTGGCGGGTGTGCTGCTCCCGGCCGCCACCGTGTTCCTGCTCATGCTGTGCAACGACCGCGCGGTCCTCGGTCCCTGGGTCAACCGCCGCGGCACCAACGTGTTCACCTCGGCCGTGATCAGCGTGCTGGTCGCGCTGTCGGCCGTGCTGACTGCCTCGGTGGTGTTCCCCGGCATCACCGGCCGGCAGATCCTCGTCATCGTCCTCGGCTGCCTGACGGCGGCCGTCGCCGGAGGCGGCTGGACCCTGTTCCGGTCGCTCCGGGTCCAGAGCTCGGTCGACGTGGACCGCCGTGACCGGGAGAACTGGCGGATGCCGCCGCTCAACATGCTGTCCAAGCCGGTCATGTCCGCGGGCCGCAAGATCACCCTGACCGTCCTGGGCAGCTACATGGCGATCGCGATGGTCCTGGTCATCGTGCGGATCGTCCAGCT
>DAIOWL010001005.1:0-2921 GCA_036758545.1 Streptosporangiaceae bacterium
GACGGCGACAAACTCCTGTCCGTCAACCTCATCTTACCCATACACCCGCCACACCGCGGGCCCCTGCCCGGCCCGCCAGCTCGCCGTGCGCCTGCCCCGCCGGGCGTGGCAGCGCTACTCCGCGGGCGAGGGCGCCAAGGGATACCGCTACTACGACTGGGCCTGGCTGGCCATCGACCCCGGCCGACCTGGTCACCGCCACCTGCAGATCCGCCGCAACCGCCGCACCAGCGAGCTGGCGTTCTACCGCTGCTACAGCCCCCGTCCGGTCCCGCTGGGCGCCCTGGTCAAGATCGCCGGGATCCGCTGGATCACAGAGGAGAATTTCCAAGCCGGCAAGGGCCTGACCGGGCTGGACGAGCACCAGGTCCGCCGGTGGGACTCCTGGTACCGGTGGACCACCCTGGCCATGCTCGCCCTGGCCTTCCTCACCATCGCCGCCGCCACCGAGCACGCCAGCCCGCCACCAGATGACCAGATCCCGCTCACCCGCAACGAGATCGCCGCGCTCTTCAGCGCACTGATCATCGACCCGGTGAACAACGCCCGGCACCGGCTGCGATGGTCGGCCTGGCGGCGCCGCCACCAGCTCCGCGCCAGAACCTGCCACTATCAGCGGCAGGCCAGGCAGCCATGACGTGAAAACAGGCGCGCCACGGCCCGCGCGGGAACCCCAGTAGACCAGCAGCCGGCGGGGAAAGATCAGCTGCCTCCCGGACCGGCCGGCCCGCAGGTCACCGGGCTCATCGGCAAAACCAGACGGCCAGTGCCCGGCCTCGAACCAGTTCCACATCTCCGCCAGATCCTCCGGCACCGGCCAGCCGCAAGCCAGGACGCAGGCGATCAGCGCCGCCACGTAACCGGCAGCGTGCACGCACTGCGCCGGCGCGTGCCAGGCGTCCCGGCCCGGGTCAAACGGCACCGCCGTGTTAGCGGCCTATCTATCTGCACACAGGACCATGATCAACGGCAGCGCTCTTTGGCGGATGCGAGCGGCCTCTTCAGCGCTGACAAGCCTTGTGCTCGCCCCAGCGCTGCTACTATTCGGGCCATGCAACCCGGCTGCTAGGGCACGCGCTGACGCGTAGGTCTCAGACCTGTCATCGCGTGCCGCTCAACACTGCGCGGCACGCTCCTCCATGACCAATGAGGAGTTGCTTCGCCGTGTCATCATTCAGCCTGGTTTCCTTTCCCGGGTTCTATCGTCCCAGCGGTTTCGTCCGGGCGGCGTCGCCCCTGGACTCGTCTAGCTGGCGGCGTCGATGAGAGTTCCGGACCGTTGTGTGGCGGATCTGCGTGACCGGGGCTATCTGATCTTCGAGGGATTCCTCGAGGCTGACGAGCTGGCGGCGGCCCAGGACGCTTTGTGGCTGCACTACCCGCGGCCCGAGGAGTACTTCGCCGACCCGGCCGCTCATGCCTGGCTAGCAACCAACCAGTGGGCCGGCGCGATCCGCGGACCGTGGCGGTCGTGGGACCTGAACCGACTGGCCTTTCACCCCGACCTGCTCGACCTGGCCGAACGCTTCCTTGGCTCGGCCGACCTGCGTCTATATGAGGCGGGGCTGTGGGCCAAGTACGCCGGGGCCGTTGACTACGACCAGTGCCACCACCGCGATTTCGTCAACCACACCCTCGTCGTGCCCAAGCGCTCCCAGCCGGCCACCCAGATGGACTGCTGGATCCTCCTGTCAGACGTCGGCGAGGAGGACGGCCCTACCAAGGTCGTTCCGCTGCCGGTCGGGCAGAGCGTGCCGTACTGGCCGGTCCCAGGGGATCACGACATCACGAACGAGTACCTCCCCTCGGGGATATTCGCCGAGGTGGAGGTCTCCATGACAGGTCCCGCGGGAACCCTGCTCGTTCGTCGGACCGACGTGCTTCACCGTGGGTCGGCCATGACCGGGGAACGCTCAACCCGCTTTGCGCTCCTCGTCAACTACGACGCGTGGGGACCGCGCTGGACCGGCAGGGTCGCCTGGGCCGAGCGCGCGACGCAACCAGGCTGGTCCGAGATCGTCGAGCGGGCGACTCCCCGGGAGCGGTCGGTGTTCGGATGGCCCGCTCCCGGCGACCCGTACTGGGACGAGCAGACCTTGGCCGACACCCAAACGCGCTACCCCAGGGCCGACCTGACGCCCTACCGCTGAGGGGTGGCCGAGCGGCGGGGACTGGTGGCCACGCTGCTGGCCGTCCGGCACACCCTCGCTGTGGCGGCCACCAACTTGAACCAGCTCGCCAAGGTAGCCAACGCCACCGGCGAGGTGTCCCCCGGCCACCCCTCAGACCGTGGCCAAGGTGGTGGGCGCCGCCGAGACCGCGGTCGGCTAAGCTGCAATCCGCAGTCACGCTATGTGAGCAAGTCACCTGGATCCTCGCCGAGCTATGCCAAACCGTCCACAGATAATTCAGCCGTTGGATGCTCAAATAGCGAGGGCGGCAACACGCCGCACCGGCGCGGCTCACCGCCGACGCGCGTACGCGATCAAACAGCGCCCGCAGATCACCGGCAGCCGCGGGGCAGGCCGCGAAGATCCGGTCATGCATGTCCTGCAGCGCCTGGCCGAAGGCCTCACCTAGCGCGTTCTCCGGCCCGGGCCACTGCTCCCACGCGGAGATCCGCACACAGCCGTCATCCCACGGCGACGGCTCCCCGAGGCAGACAAACCACGGCACCCCAGCGAGCCCCCGCTCGAACTCACCCGCTGTCCGGATGCCGAATCGGTGATCCCGGCGGGTACTGGCAACCGTCCACACCCGGAACCGTGGCACCTCAGCCAGGCCCGCACCGCCACAATCATCGCCATCTTGGGGACCACCCATAGTGACGCAGGACGCTACCACGTCACCGGCCAGTACCCGACTCACCAAGAATCACGAAGTCCGGTTGGAGTACTAAGCCGTCTGAACAGACCGAATAT
>DAIOWL010001006.1:0-2919 GCA_036758545.1 Streptosporangiaceae bacterium
TCATCGCCGACGACCCGTACATCGCCAAGGACGCGTGCGAGGCCATCGACGTCGAGTACGAGCCGCTGCCGGTGATCGTCAACCCGGCGCAGGCGCAGGCCGAGGATGCCCCGGTCATCAGGGACGACAAGGAGAGCCAGGCCGGCAACACCATCTACCACTGGGAGGTCGGCGACGCGGCCGCCACCGACCGGGCCTTCGAGCAGGCCGACGTTATCTCGAGGCTCGAGCTGCACTACCCGCGCTCGCACCCGAGCCCGATCGAGTGCTGCGGGTCGATCGCGGACTTCAACCGGGCCACGTCCAAGCTGACGGTGTACATGACCACCCAGGCGCCGCACATCATCCGGGCCGCGGTGGCGCTGGTCGCCGAGCTGCCCGAGCACATGATCCGGATCATCTCCCCGGACATCGGCGGCGGCTTCGGTAACAAGGTGCCGGTGTACCCCGGCTACGTCTGCTCGATCCTGGCCTCGATCCTGCTGGAGCGGCCGGTGAAGTGGATCGAGGACAAGACCGGCAACCTCATCTCGACCCACTACGCCCGGGACGTCTACCTCGACGGCGAGATGGCGCTGCGCAAGGACGGCAAGATCCTCGGGGTCCGGGTCCGCACCGACGCCGACCACGGCGCGTTCTTCTCCGACGCCCAGCCCAGCAAGTTCAAGATCGGCCTGATGCACTCCACGTTCGCGGCCTATGACATCCCGGCCGCGCACCTGATGGCCCGCGGCAGCTACACCAACAAGGCGCCCGGCGGGGTGGCCTACCGGTGCTCGTTCCGGGTTACCGAGGCCATGTTCTTCCAGGAGCGGATGATGCAGGCCGCCGCCGATGACCTGGGCATGGACCAGGCCGAATTCCGCCGGATGAACTTCGTCCGCGACGAGGACTTCCCGCACCGGACCCCGTTCGGCTTCCTGACCGACTCCGGCCAGTACGCCAAGTGCCTGGACGTGGGGCTCAAGGCGATCGACTACGAGGAGTTCCGCCGTGAGCAGGCGGAGGCGAGGAAGCGGGGCCGGCTGCTCGGCCTGGGCATCTCCACCATGACCGAGCCGCTAGGCGCGGGCAACAGCCGCGAGTACGACATCCTCGGCATCAAGATGTTCGACTCGGCCGAGCTCAAGGTGCACATGACCGGCAAGGCCATCGTCCGCACCGGCGCCAAGACCCAGGGCCAGGGCCACGAGACGACCTGGGCCCAGATCGTCAGCCACGAGCTCGGCATCCCGGCCGACGACATCGTGGTCGAGGAGGGCGACACCGACACCGCGCCGTTCGGCATGGGCACCTACGCCTCGCGCAGTACCCCGGTCGCCGGGGCCGCGGTCGCCATGGTCTCCCGCAAGATCCGGGCCAAGGCCCGCAAGCTCGCGGCGCACCTGCTCGAGGTGTCCGAGGAGGACGTCGAGTGGGAGCTCGGCCGGTTCTACGTCCGCAGCGCCCCGGACCACGGCGTCACCATCCAGGAGTGCGCGATGGCCGCGTACAGCAACATGCCCGATGGCATGGAGCCCGGCCTGGAGAACACCGCGTACTACGACCCGCCGAACCTCACCTGGCCGTTCGCCGTCTACATCGTCACCGTCGAGGTCGACCCGGAGACGGGCGTCTGGGACGTGCTGAAGACGGTGGCGGTCGACGACTGCGGGGTACGGATCAACCCGATGATCGTCGAGGGCCAGATCATGGGCGGCCTGACCGAGGCCTACGCGATGGCCAGCATGCAGTTCATCACGTTCGACGCGGACGGCAACTGTGTCGGCTCGAACTACATGGACTACCTGCTGCCGAGCGCCTGGGAGACGCCAGGCTTCGAGCTGCACAGCGAGGTCGTCACGCCGTGCCCGCACCACCCGATCGGCGCCAAGGGCATCGGGGAGTGCGCCGCGGTAGGCGGCCCGGCGGCCTTCGTCAACGCGGTCATCGACGCGCTGGACGGTACCGGCGTCCGCAACATCGACATGCCGCTGCTCCCGGACCGGGTCTGGGAGGCGATCACCTACCGCCGCGACGTTTCCGGGGCGCCGCCGGTGCGAGCGGACGACTGACATGGAGGGCCCCCTGGTATGGAAGGCCTAGGCGTACTGGAGGAGATGGGCGAGCTGACCCGCCGGGGTGAGCCGTTCGCGCTCGCCACCGTGGTCTGGCGGCAGAGCCCGTCCTCCAGCCAGCCGGGCGCGCGCGCGATCATCACCGCGGGCGGCGAACTGCACGGCTGGATCGGCGGCGCCTGCGCCGAGCCGGTCGTGATCAGGGAGGCGCAGCACGTCATGAAGGAGGGCACGGCCCGGCTGCTGCTGCTCGGCACCCCGGAGCAGTTCGGCGCGGCGGTGCCGGACGGCATGACCGTGATCCCCATCTCCTGCCAGAGCGAGGGGGCACTCGAGGTCTACATCGAGCCGGTGCTGCCAGTGCCGCACCTGGTCATCGTGGGGGATTCCCCGATGACCAGGACGCTGGCCAGCCTGGCCGGGGCCCTCGGCTGGCGGACCGACCTGATCCGCGGCCCCGACTTCACGCCGGAAGCCGCGGCCGCCCGCTCGATGATCGTGGTGGCCACCCAGGGCCACGACGACGAGGACGTGCTCGAGCGCGCGGTCGCCGCCCGGCCCGCCTACCTGGGCCTGGTCGGCTCGCGGCGGCGCGGGGCGACGGTGCTCGGCTACCTGGCCGACCGGGGCGTGCCGCGCGACCAGCTCGACCGGGTGCGGGTGCCGGCCGGACTGGACCTGGGTCCCACCACGCACCAGGAGATCGCCGTCGCCATCCTGGCCGAGCTGGTCCAGCTGCGGGCGTCCGGCGCGCTGACCGGGCCGTACGAGCGCCGGCCCGCCACAGAATCCGCGCTCGTCACCGATCCGGTCTGCGGGATGGCCGTGTCCGCGGACTCGTCCCGCCCGGTGCGGTACGAGG
>DAIOWL010001007.1:0-2917 GCA_036758545.1 Streptosporangiaceae bacterium
GCTGGACGAACACGAGGCTCTGGCCGACCAGCGAGCTGATCGCCTCGAGCGGATCGAGGTCGTCCGGGCCGTCCTCGACGAGCCCCTCCGCCGCCTCGAGCGTGAATCCGCCGGCGAACACCTCCAGCCGGCGGCATATCTCGGCTACGGCGGCTGCGTTGGCTTCGGTCAGCTCGAAGCCGGGCTGGGCGTCGTGTCCGCAGGCGACGAAGAAGGCGACCGCCGGTACGGCGGCGAGCGTGCTCAGATCGACGGGAGCGTCCCGTTCCGGCAGCCCGAGCGGGGCGACAGCGACGACTTTCTCGCCGCGGAGCCGCAGCGGCCCCCGGCTGGTCGCCAGCACCTTCAGCCCGGGTGCCAGCTCCAGGATCTGCTCGGCGAGCGGTGCCGCCGATACCAATTGTTCGACGTTGTCGACGACGAGGAGCAGGTGGCGGGGACCGAAGAAGGCGACCAGGCTCTCGTCAACCGTCTGGCCTGGCGGAGTCGGGATACCGAGCTGCCGGGCAGCGGTGACGCGGATCATGGCCGGATCGGTCAGCGTTTCGAGCGAGATGAACGCGGCGCCGTCGGCGAACTGGCCGGCGGCGGCGTGGGCCGCGGCCAGGGCAAGGGTGGTCTTGCCGACGCCACCCGGCCCGGTCAGCGTCACCAGGCCCACATCAGCCTGCAGCAGCATCGCCGTGACCGCTCGCAGCTCCTCCGCCCGGTCCACCAGGGGGCGGCGCATGGCAGGCAGTGGCGCGGCGGAATGCGCCGCGGGCGGGCTGGCGAAACGTTCCGTCAGGAGCAGCGCCAGGTCATCGGCGACCAGGGCACCCAGCTCGTCGGCATCCTCGAAGCGGCGATAGGAGACCACGCCCTCGGCCTGGATCATCTCCAGGAAGCTGGTCAGCCGCGGCTCCCGCCGCGATGCCTTCTTCGTATAGATCAGCCGCGGCTTGCCCGCCGACAGCCGGTACTCGTCCTCCAGGCCGGAAACGTCCATACCGGGGGCGACCCACCCGTAGGACGCGGCGTAGATTCCGATGAAAACGTCGCTTTGCTCCAGGTAGGCGCGATACAGGTCGCGCGGCGGGTAGGGGCGCGCACCGAGTTCGAACAGCACGGGCGTCAGCCGTAGCTGCGTGATGGCGGTGGTAACCGCTTGCCGTTCGGCGGCCAGTTCCTCCAGCGTGGAGCTGACGAAGACACGGACCCGCTGATCGGGAGTTCGGATCATGATGCAGGTTCCGCCACCTCAAATACCATCCCGGCTAACCGGCTGCGGCCTGCTGGAAATGAGGCGGCCGATGCCGGCGCGAGGTCATCGGGTCCGGGTACGGGTACGTCGGCGCCGCCCTGGTCCAGGCGGAACGGCGGGTAGGCGTCGGTCATCAAGGCGGCGTAGGCGACGACCCGCAGCACCCAGCGGTTCATGCCGAGGACAAAGTCGTACAGCCCGCGCGGGTAGCGGCCCGCGAACAGCAACGCGATCCCCGCGAAGAACACGAGCAGCCCGATCAGGCCGCCGTAGAAGGCACGGCTCGTCGAGCCGCGCGCGCACCTGCACGGGGTAGCTCTGGTCCATGGTTCCTCCTCGTCCGTGCCCGACCATCTAAGAACCGTCATATGGACGGCAAGCGCATCCTCCGTGGAGATCGCATGAAGGGGCTAAGGTTCTCAATCCCTTCACTGAATCGCCTTCGGGCTGAATCGTCTTCGGGCGAGGTCACTCCCGGCGGCTGGCATGATGAGAGGTGATGAACAAGTCAAGCTCCCGCCGCTTCCCCGTAACGGTTTCGCACCTTCCGGTCACGCGCTGCCAGATCTGCGACCGCACCGTCGCGCACCAGCCCGGCAAGGCCAGCGAAGTGCTGACCGAGCATTACCGGCGGGCGCACCCCGAAGCGCTCGGCCTCCCTTCCGCGTAGGCGGACCTCGGACATCCCCGCATACCGTGCGAGGCTTGCGGGGTGGCTACCTTCCGGGCAGAGGACTTCAGTGTCAGGGTGGGGGAGGAGGTCCTCGCTGACTTGCGCGCGCGGATCCGGAATACGCGGTGGCCGGGGGCGGCGCCGGGTGCGCCGTGGGAGCAGGGCACGGAACTCGGCTACCTGCGAGGCCTGCTGGAGTACTGGGCCGACGGCTTCGACTGGCGCGCGCAGGAACGCTGGCTGAACGGGTTCGGCCACTTCCGGGCCGAGATCGATGGTGTCCGGCTGCATTTTGTGCATGAGCGGGCCCGCAGCGGCCGCGGAATCCCGCTGGTCTTGACCAACGGCTGGCCGAGTTGCTTCGCCGAGTTCCTGCCGCTGGTGCCGCGGCTGACGGACCCGGCCGCGCATGGCATCGAGGGCCCCGGTTTTGACGTGGTGATCCCCTCGCTGCCTGGCTACGGATTTTCTGACCGGCCGGCCCGGACGGGCGTGACATGCCGTTATACGGCGGGACTGTGGCACCGCCTGATGCGTGGCCTGGGATACCAGCGGTACGGCGCGCACGGCGGCGACTTCGGGGCCGCCGTCACGACGTTCATGGCGCTGGATGACCCCGCGCCCATGCTCGGTATTCACCTGTCCAACCTGGATGTAGCGCCCTATACCGGGCCAGGGTCACGGCCGCTGTCCCCGGCAGAGCAGGCCTACCTGGCCCAGTACCAGCGATGGCGTGACGACGATCGCGGCTACGGAGCGATCCAGTCGACGCGGCCTCAGACGCTCAGCTACGGCCTCAACGACTCGCCCGCGGGCCTGGCTGCCTGGGTGCTGGAGAAATGGCGCGGCTGGGCCGACTCCGGCGGGGACATCGACGCCACCTTCTCCCGCGACTTCCTGCTCACCGTGGTGACCCTGTACTGGGCCACCCAGACGATCGCGTCCTCGATGCGGGACTACGTGGATAACCGCTGGCTGGCAGACGAGCTGAGCCTGGCCGA
>DAIOWL010001008.1:0-2912 GCA_036758545.1 Streptosporangiaceae bacterium
TACGACGCGGCCGACGACGACTCGGCGACCGGCGGCCCGGATCTGTCCCGGCGCATCTTCCCCATCGTCGCCACGATCACCGCCGACGGCTACCGCAGGCTGTCCGACGCTGAGGCCGGGGACGTCGCCGGGCACGTGGTGCGGGAGCGGATGGCCCGGCCGGACGGGCCGGCGGCCCGGCTGCGCTAGCCGCGTCAGACCCGGGTCTCCGGGTAGGATCCGGCCCGCAGCGCGGACAGGGCGGCGGCGAGCGCCATGAACCCCATCGAGGCGTAGAACGCGGCGTGCAGGCCCGAGGTGAACGCGACGGCCACCGCGCCGTGCAGCGAGGTGCTGCCGACGAAGATCGCGAAGGCCAGGCCGCGGGAGATCGACCGGGACGCGATCAAGATGGCGACCGCGAACGAGAACACCATCCCGATGTTCGCGAACGTCCGCAGCATGCCCGAGGCGATGCCGAACGCCTCCGGCGGCGCCGCCTTCATCACCGCCGAGCTGTTGGCCGGGAAGAAGAAGCTCGCCCCGATGCCGTTGATGATGCTCGCCAGCACCACGACCCACAGCCCGGTCGTCACCGTGAGCTGGGCGTAGATGGCCAGGCTGACCACCTGGATCGCCAGCCCCGCGGTGGCGGGCAGCACCGGCCCGCGCCGGTCCGCCAATCGGCCGGCGTACGGCCCGACCACCGACCCGAGCACGTAGCCGGGGACGAGCAGCAGCGAGGCGTGGATCGGGGACAGCCCGCGCGGCCCCTGCATGTACATGATCAGCAGGAAGAGCACGGCGAAGCTGGCCAGGCCCTGGAACAGCGAGGCGAGCAGCGAGGCCGCCATGGTCGGAACCCGGAAGATCGACAGCGGCAGCATGGGCTCAGCGACGCGGCGCTCGATGAGCGCGAATACGCCGATCAGCAGCAGTCCGCCGACCAGGAAGCCGGTCACGGTGGCGTCGAACGCCGTGTTGGCCAGCCGGGTCATCGCCCACAGCACCCCGAACAGGCCCAGGCCGAGGGTGATCATGCCGGGCAGGTCGAGCCGCCGCCGGGATCGTTCGGCCTTGTCGTGCAGCACGCGGGTGGCCACGGCCAGCGCCGCCACCCCGACCGGCACGTTGATCCAGAAGATCCACCGCCAGGAGATATAGGTGACGATCACGCCGCCGAGCACGATGCCGATGATGGCGCCCATGGTCCAGCCGACCGAGGTGTAGCCGTAGGCCTTGCCCCGCAGCTCGCGCGGGTACAGGTCGGCGATCACCGCGCCGCTGTTGGCCATGATGAACGCCCCGCCGATCCCCTGCAGGACGCGGAAGGCGATGATCGACGGCTCGTTCCAGGCCAGCGCGCAGGCCAGCGAGCCGAGCACGAAGACGGCGAAGCCCATCTCGTACATCCGGACCCGGCCGAACATGTCGCCCAGCCGGCCGACCTGGGTGGCCAGCAGCGTGATGACGAGCAGGAAGCTGATGATGACCCAGACCACCGCGGACAGGTCCACGTGCAGCCCGCGCTGGATCTCCGGCAGGGCCAGCACGACGATCGTGGTATCGACCGCCGTCATCAGCACGCCGGTCATGATGACGGCCATTGCCACGCCGACGTGCGGTGCGGCCTGGGCCTTTTCCGACGGGCTTGTCACCTTGGGGACGGACACCGGCTCAGCTTAACCCGCGGTTGTCAACCGCTAAATGAACGAGGACTACGCTAGGGACGGCACTTCCGGGTAAAGGGGCTTTCCCGTGGCGAGAGATGAGGCCTGCATCGGCCGCGTAGGTGTCCTGACCGTGGGCACACGCGGTGGCGACGGCCCGGGCGAAGTGCATATCAAGATCCGCGGTGGCTCCGAGACCTTTCTCGCCTGGTCGGAGAAACCGCTGCCCAGGGGGGCGACCGTCCTTGTCATCGAGTCGCGCGGAGCGCGGGCGGTCGACGTCATTGAGTGGGAAGATGCGCTCGGTGAAATTCCGCGCAATCCGGGGTTATATCTGTATTAGGAGATGAACGACGATGTTCGGTTACCGTGTACCGGCACCCGACGAGGCCATGCTGATTTCGGGACGGGGTGGCAGCCCGCAGGGCGCGCCATTCCGGGTGGTGATCGGCCACGGCGCCTTCGTCACCCCCGTGTTCCGCAAGGTCAGGTACCTCACCCTGTCCATGCAGGAAGCCGAGGTCGCGGAGACCTGCGTGACCAAGCAGGGCATCTCGCTGAACGTACGCTCGGTGATCGCGTTCAAGGTCGGCAACGACCAGGAATCCATCGTCAACGCCGGACAGCGCTTCCTGTCCGACCAGGACCAGATGTCGGTACTGACCGGACGGATCTTCGCCGGCCACCTGCGCTCGATCATCGGCTCGATGACCGTCGAGGAGATCGTCACCGAGCGGCAGAAGCTGGCCAGCGAGGTCCTGGACGGATCGAAGGGCGAGATGGCCAGGATCGGGCTGATCGTGGACTCGCTGCAGATCCAGTCGATCGACGACATGGGGGCCGGCTACATCGCCGCGATGGCCGCGCCGAACAACGCCGCCATCCAGCGGCAGGCGAAGATCGCCCAGTCGCAGGCCGACCAGGCCGCGGCGGAGGCGCAGCAGGCGTCGGCGCGCAGCCAGGCCGAGTACGCCCGGCAGACCTCTGTCGTGCAGGCGCAGTACAAGGCCGAGGTGGACAAGGCGCAGGCCGAGGCGGCCCAGGCCGGCCCGCTCGCCCAGGCGAACGCGCAGCGCGCGGTCATCGCCGCGCAGGCCGACCTGGCTCAGCAGCAGGCTCAGCTGCGCCAGCAGCAACTGGTGTCCGAGGTGGTCAGGCCGGCCGAGGCCGAGGCCGAACGGATCAGGATCCTCGCCCTGGCCGATGCGGAGCGCACCCGGATCCAGGCCGAGGCGGCCGCCTCCAACAACCGGGTCGCGCTCG
>DAIOWL010001009.1:0-2912 GCA_036758545.1 Streptosporangiaceae bacterium
GGGCGCGGCGGCCGAGCGCGACCAGGTCGCGCGGCCCGATCCGCAAGCGCGGCCCGGTGAGCAGCCGGGCCAGCGCGTCGGAGGCGCCCGCGTCGTGCAGCACCCGCAGCGTGCACACCACGTCCTGCACCTCGGGCACGGCGAGCAGCCCGCCCAGGCCCACCACCTCGACCGGGATGCCGCGGGCCTCCAGCGCGTGCCGCAGCGGCACGAACTGAGAGCGCTTGCGGCACAGCACCGCGATGTCCGACGGCCGCACCTTCGCGGCCCTGCTCAATTCGGCTGGGCCCTCGGGCCACGGCTGCCCGTCGGGGGCGATGCCACGCCCGCCGGCCAGCAGCGCGGTGGCCCGGTCCGCCACCCACTCGGCCTCGTCGAGGATCGTGTCGAGCAGGGCGCAGGTCACCGTGCCCCGCTCGGCCCGGTCCGGCGCGGAGGTCAGCCGGGGGACGTCGGGCGCCTCGTACCGCAGCTCGGTCTGGATGGCCGCGGCCGCGTCGAGCACCCGCGCGGAGTTGCGGAAGCTGGTGGACAGCTGCAGCACCGGCGCCGGACCCGAGGGCGCCGAGGCGCCGAACGGCCGGACACGGGCCACCACCGGGAAGTCGGCGGTGAACCGGCGCAGGTTGCCGGCGCTCGCGCCGCGCCAGCCGTAGATGGACTGGCACGGGTCGCCGACCGCGGTCACCGGGTGTCCCCCGCCGAACAGCGAGCGCAGCAGCACCAGCTGGGCGTGGCTGGTGTCCTGGTACTCGTCGAGCAGGACCACCTGGTAGCGGGCCCGCTCGGCCGCGCCGACCTCGGGGTGCCTGCTGGCGATCCTGGCCGCCAGCGCCACCTGATCCCCGTGGTCCAGCACCTCGCGGGCGGCCTTGGCCGCCGCGTACCGGCTGACCAGCGGCAGAAGCTGCTCCCGGGCGCGCTGGGTGGCAATTATCTTCCGAACGGCCGCATTGATACGCCCCGGCAACGCGTCGTGCTCGGCCGTGAGCCAGAGGCCGACCGCGGTGACGTCGCTCGTGTCGCGCAGGTGCTCGGCCAGGTCGCCGGCCAGCTCGAGCACGGCCGCCGTGACCGTCTGCGGTGTCCAGATGATCTCGTCCATCGGCCCGTCGTAGGCCGCCACGATCTGCGCCGCGAGCTGCCAGGACAGGGCGGGCGTGATCAGCCGCATGGACGGCTCGAGGCCTTCGCGCAGGGCGTTGTCGCTGACCAGCCGGCCCGCGTAGGCGTGATACGTGCCGATCACCGGATCCCCGCCGAAC
Source organism: Streptosporangiaceae bacterium (assembly GCA_036758545.1). Lineage (GTDB taxonomy): Bacteria > Actinomycetota > Actinomycetes > Streptosporangiales > Streptosporangiaceae > Palsa-504. Next base: position 1,266 of record DAIOWL010001009.1, read on the forward strand.
GGGTCCTCGGCGTCGACGGTGCCCGGCTTGCTCGTGCCGGGCAGTTCGGTGCTCAAGGGACCCGCGCGGCGCAGCCGCTCCAGGCGGGAGCGCACCCGGTCGGCGAACTCGGCCGCGGCCTTCCTGGTGAAGGTCAGGCCGAGCACCCGGTCCGGGCGGACCATCCCGTTGGCGACCAGCCAGACCATCCGGGCCGCCATCGTCTCGCTCTTGCCCGAGCCCGCGCCGGCGATGACCGCGAGCGGGCTGAGCGGGGCGGAGATCACCGCCGCCTGCTCCGGCGTCGGCTCGGGCAGCCGGAGCAGCCGGGCCAGCTGAGCGGGACCGAGCTGCGCCGGTCCGGTCGGGGTGCTCACCCCTTAATTTCAGCAGAGACCACTGACATTCCGCGGCGGAACCCTCACGCCCTCAGCCGCAGCCCGGCCAGGAGCAGGAGCCCGCAGGCTCCGATGAGCACCGGCTCGACGGTGAACGCGGCGCGCAGCCCGAGCTGGTCGGCCAGGCTGCCGAGGAGGTAGGGGGCGACGATGACGAGCACGCCGCCGAGGAGCTGGATGCGGGCGTTGGCGGTGTCGCCGTGGCCGGGTCCGGCGTCCAGGGTGAGAGCCAGCGAGAGGGGATACAGGTTGGCGATGCCGAGCCCGCACAGGAACAGCCCGGCGATGGCCGGGGCGGGCGAGGCGGCCAGCCAGAAAAGCACGAACCCGGCGCTGGTGGCGGCCAGGGAAGCCCACAGCAGCGGGACGGCCCGCCCGGCGTGGCGGGTGAGCCGCACGCCGCCGGCCCGGCCCGTCAGGATGCCGAGGTAGAAGATGCTCATCGCGGTTGCGGCCTGGGCGGCCCGCAGCCCGGTATCGGTGAGCAGTTCGGCGCCGAAGTAGATCGGGCAGAACTCGATCGCGATGCCGATAGCGGTCATCGTGGCCAGCAGCCAGCAGGACAGCGGCAGCCGACCGCGGGCGGCCCGCCCGGCCGGCCCTGCGGGCAGCGGCTCGCGCCGGTAGCGCAGGTACAGGCCGGCCAGGACGAGGGCGGGCAGGGCCAGCGCCGGCCGCCAGCCCACCGGGGTGCCCTGGAGCAGGCCGAGCAGCAGCGGGGCGAGCACCGCGCAGGCGGCCGCGCCGACGTTGGCTTCGGTCAGCGCGCGATCGCGGCGCGGGCCGTGCCCGTCGGACAAGATGGCCTGGGTGCAGGTGAGCAGGATCGTGCCGGTGAAGCCGAGCATCGCGGCGCCGAGCATGGTCAGCGCGACGGTGCGGGCCGCGGCGAACAGGGCAGCGCCGACGACGGCGCCGGCCGCCGAGTACCACAGCAGCGCCGCGCGGGGCAGGCGGCGGGCGAGCCGGGCGAAGCAGACCCCGGTGAGCACCGCGCCGGCCGACCACAGCGCCGAGTACACGCCGAGGAGGGTGTAGGAGAAGTGCAGTTCGGTCCGAAGGAGCGCCAGTGCGGGCCCGTACGCGTACAGCCAGAACGCGTAGACGGATATCGCGCCGTAACAGAGCAGGGTGGGGGCGTCGCGGCGGAAGTCCTCGCCACCGGGAAGAACCGTGCCTCCAGGACGAGCCTCGCCGGGATGGAGCCTGCCGGAGGGAACGGCAGCGCCGCGAACAGGCGCCTCGCCGCGGGAATCCGCCGCGGTCCGCG
>DAIOWL010001010.1:0-2910 GCA_036758545.1 Streptosporangiaceae bacterium
CCGTACCCTGGTCGCCTCCAGTTCCCTCCCCGAAGCCGAGTGACCCGAGGCCGAGCGAAGAGCCTACAAAGACCACGTCAACCCCGTCAGTCTCTCCTGTAGCTCGATCCGTGTACGATGACGAACCTTTCCGGGTGGATTCGGGCCAGGGTCCCGGCGTAGTGGCGTGATGGCTTGTTTATGACCGGGTGTCTGGTTCGCTCACCGGGATGCGGCGCAGGCACGGTTCCAAGATCATGTGGGTGCCGGATCCAGTGATCGCTGCGGAAGACCGTGCCTGCCTTGTCATCATCCTCGATCAGCGCCGCCCTGGAAGAGCTTTCACGTCTGCCGGCCAGTGACCGCGCGCTGCTGCCGGGCCAGTGCCCGGGCCTGGCGGAGTACCTGGAACAGGTGCCGGATCCGCGGAATCGGCGCGGCGTGCGGCACAGCCTGACGTCGTTGTTAATGGCGGCCGTGGCGGCGGTGCTGGCCGGGGCGACGTCGTTCACCGCGGCCGGCGAGTGGGTCGCGGATGCGCCGCCGCAGGTCCTGGCCGCTCTGGGTGTCCGCCGTGATCCGCTGACCCGGCGGTTCGTGCCGCCGGATGAGGCTACCATCCGCCGCGTGCTGGAAGCCGCGGACGCTGACCGGCTGGATGCCGCCGTCGGGTCCTGGCTGGATGCGCGGCTGCACGCCGCCGGCCAGGCAGCAGGACACGGGCGGCGCCGCCGGCGGGCGGTCGCGGTGGACGGCAAGGCGGTGCGGGGCACCCGTTACGCCAGCGCCGACGGCCAGCCGGTGCACCTGCTGGCCGCCCTCGATCAGCGCTGTGGTGTTGTGCCCGGCCAGGTCCGGGTGGACGGCAAGACCAACGAGATCACCCGGTTCGCGCCGCTGCCGGAGCCGCTGGACCTGGCCGGGTGCGTCATCACTGCCGACGCCCTGCACACCCAGCGCGAGCACGCCGAGTTCCTTGTCACCGGCAATGGGGCCCATTACATCCTGGTGGTGAAGAACAACCAGCCGGGCCTGTACGCCCAGGTGAAGAACCTGCCCTGGCGGCGCATCCCGGTCGCCTCCCGTCAGCACGACCGGGGTCACGGCCGCCAGGAGCACCGCACCCTCAAGGCCGCGGCCGTCGCCGCCGGACTCGGCTTCCCGCACGCCGCCCAGGCCCCCTGCCTGACCCGCCAGGTCCGGCCGCTGGACGGCGGGAGGTGGCGGACCATCACCGTCTACGCCATCACCAGCCTGGACGCCCACCAGGCAACCCCCGCCCAGCTCGCCGCCTGGATCCGCGGCCACTGGCAGATCGAGGCCCTGCACCACCTCCGCGACGTCGGCTACGGCGAAGACGCCTCCCAGATCCGCACCGGCAGCGGACCCCAGGTCATGGCCGCCCTGCGCAACCTGGCCATCGGCATCTTGAAAACGGCCGGGCACGCCAGCATCGCCGTCGCCTGCAGGCACCACGCCCGGGACGCCACCCGGACCCTCGGAACCCTCGGACTGCGCCCAGCATGAGCAAAACGGACACGACGCGGGCTACGCCGAGGGCCCTGGAGGTTGCTGTACTCCTCTGCCGTACCGTCACCGCCTGGCCCTCGAAGAGGGTGAAGTTGCCGGACGTGGCCTGCGCTCGCTTAGGCGACCCGCGCGGCCACCAGGGTCTCGAAGGTATAGGGCCGCAGGCCATCGGTACGGCCGGCGAAGTACCGCTGCTGGAGGTCTGCACGTGCGGGGTGGTCCACGACCTTGAGCCCGCACCGGCTGATCAGCCTCTCGATCTCGGATACCGGCCAGCCGGGCTGAAGAGGCTCGCCGACAGAAGCCGCGATCGGTGCGTAGATACTTGCGTATTCCGTCCCCGCGTCGTCGAGCACAGCGTCCTCGGCCCGGTAGGAGAACACCACCTCAGACCCGGGAGCAGCCGCCGCGATCGTGCGCAACGTCGACTCGATCGCCTGTGCCGTCAGATAGGGGGCGACGCCCGTCCAGCAGAACATCGCCGGCTGCGCCCAGTCGAACCCGGCCGCGCCCAGGACATCCTGAACCGGTTCGGCCTCGAAATCAACCGGCACGAATACCTGCGAGGCGCTGAGCGGCAGGCCGAGCTCCCTGACCCGCTCGAGCTTCCAGGCCTGGGAGGCAGGGTGATCAACCTCGAACACCGTCAGCGAGCCGAGCAGATCCGGCCGCCGCCACGCGAACGAGTCAAGCCCCGCGCCAAGAATCACGTACTGCGTGAAGGCGCCAGCAGCCAGCCGGTCCTCGGCGTACCGGCTGCGGGTGCAGACAGCCGCGCGGGCATCGCGACGGACCGGGCCGGGGAACAGCGGATCGAACCGGTCTCGCAGCTGCTGCCATACCGGGCCGACAAGCACCAGGGCCAGCACATCGTCCAGTACCCACGGCGACGCCGTCTCCAGGCGAAACAATCCACGCGACACGGCCGCAAACATCGCCGTCCTGCTCGGCGCGCTTTCCATGCATTCCTCCTCGCCGGCCAGAACCCAGCATGCTGGCCACGCTCGCCCACTCTGCGCACTTCACAGGATGCGCCTGAAGCGCCCTGACGGCCATAGCCAGATCGCCTGGCAGCCACGATCTGCTCGCCATCGGGATCCTCCAAAACGGCCGGGCACACCAGCATCACAGCCGCCTGCACGCACCACGCCCGGGACGCCACCAGGACCCCCGAGACCCTCCGACTCGACCCGGCATGAATAAAACGGACATAACGCGACTATGCCGAGGCCTTGAGCCCTGGGGTGCGGCCACGCCAGTGAGATCCGAGGCTGGGGTTATTGATCAGGCTTTCGGGCCAGCTCCCATTCGAAACTGACGGTCTCGGTGAGGACGCCATCCTCGTTCTCGGGGCCGAGGCTGGCGGCGAGGTCGGCATCGAACGCGGCGGCCTGGTCACCG
>DAIOWL010001011.1:0-2909 GCA_036758545.1 Streptosporangiaceae bacterium
GAGGTCCGCTCCGCCCACGGCGGCAGCCACCTGGGACACCTGTTCCATGACGGGCCCAGGGAAGCGGGAGGCCTGCGCTACTGCATCAACTCCGCCGCCCTCCGCTTCATCCCGGTCGGCGACCTCGAACGCGAAGGCTACGGCGCCTACCGCAAGCTCTTCGAACCGGCAGACGACACGGGCAGTGCATCATGACGACCGAGAAGGCATTCCCGCCGGCGCCCGCTGCGCCGAGCCAGGCATCACCGTCGAATTGACGTAAATCAGCCCGTTCACCGTGAACGGAACCAGCCGACCCGTCCAGCCAGCTTCCCGTGAGGCTGCACTGATGGCCGCGGGCCGGCCGCGTCTGGCCGTCGGCTATGTGAGGGTGGACAGATTGTCCTGGGCGGCCGGGTAGAACTCGCGGGCTGGCCCGCGGGCGAAGCCGAGCAGCAGGTTCGTGTTCACGCGGGTGACGAAACGCCCGGCCGCTGCGGAGACGTGGTGGTCGGTCCCGTCGCCGCGGCGCCCGGCCATCATCGACTCGACCCAGCGCATCGTCCCGGAGGCGAACACTCCCGCCCCGCTGGACGTGGTGTAGTACGCCGTGTCGGAGTAGTCGGGCCGGCCTTCGCACACCACCGGAGAGCGGGCGAGCACCTCGATCGGGCGCGGCGTCGGGTAGCCGAGGTTCACCCGGTCGAACTCCACGCCTACCAGGTGCTTGAAAGACTGACCCTTCCGTACCCCGGTGCCGGAGAACAGCCAGTGATCCGGCTGGTGGATAACGTAGGGCGCGTCAACCGGGTAGCCCTCGTAGATGACGCCGGTCAGCGACGATTCCGGGTCGGGGGCCGGGGCCAGCCGGTAGTCGGTGGTGGCCAGCGCGGGGTCGGCGGAGTACATCGGGTCCTGCCTGACGTCGGTCTTGTAGCAGATGACCGAACGGTCCGCGGTGCCGCCGCCGCTCGGGGCGAGCCTGATCCGGCGGTAGCAGGTGTTCGCGCCCAGGAACGCCACGTTGGTACCGGCGTCCCGGGCCCGGGTGATGGCCGCGCGCCGCCGCGGCGTCCAGTACTCGTCGTGCCCGAGGGTATAGACCGCGGTCGCGCCCCGCAGAACGGAAGGGTCACGGTCGATGTCCACACCGGTGGTGTAGGCCAGCGGGATCCCGGTCCGTTCGGCCAGCACGACGAACGCCCGCTCGTAGATCATGAACCGGCTCCCCCCGTCGCCTTCGTAGGGGCGGTTGAAGCTCACCTGCAGGGAACGAGTCCCGTAGCTTCCGTCTTCGCCCTGGTAAAGGTCGTAGCCGCCCCACAGGTTGTACGCCTGCCAGGTCTCCGGGGCGTGCACGATGACGGTCTTGCCCGCGCCGTCCGCCGACCGCACGATCAGCGGGACGTAGCGCTGGTGACCGTGACTGGCCTCCAGTCGGAGCAGGTACGCCCCCTCGGGCCAGCCGCCGGTCGGCACGGTCAGCGCCGGCTCCCACCGCGTGGTCACGGTCCGGGTGGCGGAGGCGAACGACGCCTCGCGCTGGCGCCGGCCCCGGGTCTCATCCGACCGCCATACCAGGCGCGCCTGCGCGCCGCGGTACCAGCCGACCCGGTACGCCGAGACCCGGAACGCGGACCCGGTGGTCGACACGTGCAACGTGACGTCCTCGCCGGGCCGGACGCTCACCTGGTCGGCGTAGCCTTCGATGGCGTCGTCGGGGCCGGCCGACCTGATCCAGAAATCCGGGTCGCCCGGACGGTCGCGCTCGGGCACCGCCGTGCTGCGAGCACGGCGCGTCCCGCTGGCCGCGGCCCGCGGACGGGCCTTGGCTTCCGCGCTGCAGCCGGCCACGGCACCTATCGCCGCCGCCGCGGCGCCCAGGAACGCGCGGCGCTGCAGTCCCTTCCCTGTCACCGTCCTCCCCGTCCTTGCCGCGATCATCAGCCGACAGTCCCGACGATACCGAGTCCCCCCAGAAAGCGGCAGCACCCGGCCGGGACGGGCCGGGATGCTGCCGGGTCTCCAGCCTGGTCCAGTCGGCCCTCGCCGCGTCGGCGTGCGGCCGCCCGCTTCGGCACCGCGATGGGGTTCGGGACTCGTCGACGTCTTATCTGTACGACAGCGCCATCGGGGCGCCGAGACGTGGAGGCGTGGTCGTGCGACAGGTGATCGTGTTCGTCAACACTTCCGTGGACGGGTTCATGGGCAGCCCGTCGGGGGACCTGGGCTGGCTCATCCACGACGACGAGATGGATCATGACTTCACCTCCGATCTCCGCCGGACCGCGGACACGATCCTGTCCGGCAGGGTCGTGTTCGAGAGCTTTGCGGCGGCGTGGCCGGCGCGGGCCGCCGATCGGTCTGGACCACCAGGGCTCGTGGAGTTCGCGAACTGGATGCTCGACACGCCGAAGGTGGTGTTCTCGAGCGGGGTGACGCGCGCCAGCATGAAGAACTCGCGCATCGCGTCGCGACCGATCGCCGAGGAGGTCGCGCACCTGCGTGGGGAGGCGGGCGGGGACATGGTCGTGTTCGGTGGCGCTCGAACCGTCGATGCATTCGTCCGGCTAGGCCTGGTGGACGAGTTCTGGTTGAAGGTGCACCCGGTCGCCATCGGCGCCGGTCTCCCCGTCTTCGGGGGCTTGGGGGTCCGGCGGACCTCGGGCTTGCCTGGCACAAGGTGTACGCGAGCGGTGTGGTCGGGGTACGGTACCGGCGCCTGTCCGGCGGCGCGGACATGACACGCAGCCGCTACGTCGAGTAGCGCTTGATTTTCCCGATGACACCCGATGGGATCGCCCGGACTATGACGTCACATTACCCAGGGGATCGCCGAGTCCAGAGGAGTATTAGGTGTGCGAAAGCTGGTGCTGACGACGTTCGCGTCGGTGGATGGCGTGATGCAGAGCCCCGGAGCCCCCGACGAA
>DAIOWL010001012.1:0-2908 GCA_036758545.1 Streptosporangiaceae bacterium
CGGGAGCTTCTCGACGGCCGCACCGGCCTGGGCTGACCGGCACGCTGCCGGAGCGGGATCAGCGGGCGTGACGTCTTGTCACCACGCCGCACATCATGCGATGTGTGACCGGCTGGGCGGTCTGCCTCCCTTCGGCTTGTGACACATTCATGCCCGTAGGTGGCCGCCTGTCGGTGGGCGTGTTCAGCCGGTGAAGGCGTTCCAGTCCGGAGCCGGATCGGTGCCGCGCAGGAACGAGAGAATCAGCGGATTGACCAGTTCTGGATGCTCGAGCGGGAGGGTGTGCGTGCCCGGTAGCACCGCCAGACGTGCCTCGGGCAGCGCGGCCACGACGGCCAGGGAGTGCTCGACGGTGACTTCGTCCCGGTCGCCTTGAAGCACCAGTGTGGGGGCGGTGACGCCGGCCAGGGTGTCCAGTGCGATCTCGGGCTCGGTGGCGATCATGTGCATCATCTTGGCGTGCACGACGGAGAAGTGGTCAGGGCCGTCCGGAGAGACCGGGTCGTAGGCCTGGCGCAGGAACGTAACCGCCTCCGGCGAGTTGAGGTACGCCAGCAGGTCGCTTCCGGCGACCTTGCCGGAGGAGTTGTAGTACTGCCCGATCAGCACCATCCGGGCCACCAGGTCCGGGCGCCGCTGGGCCACCAGCAGCGCGACCACCGCCCCGTCGCTCCACCCGACCAGATGAGCCGGCCCGCCGACTTCCTGCTCCAGGTAGGCGACCATGTCATCGGCCATCACCGAGTAACTCAGCGGACCCTCGACGTCCGGGGTGTGTCCGTGCCCGCGGCGCTCGGGGACATAGACCCGATAGCCGGCCTCGACCAGCGCCGGGACTTGCGCGAAGAACGAGGACGCGCCGACGAACCCGCCGTGCAGCAGGACGAGCGGATCGCCCTCACCGGACACCTCATGCCACGTGCGCAGCCCAGCCACCTCGATGTACCCCGTCATGCCCGTCACCGTATTGCATCTTGCCGCTGTCCGATCTTCCGACGCCCTCGCATGCCGCGAGTCGCGCGATTGTCAGGGGTCTTGGCTGCGTTGGTGAGGTCCCGCGCGGACTGATCGGCTCAGGCCGGGACAGGCCGGGATGCGCCAGCTGGCGGTGACGCCGCCTGATGGTACCGTCGGCGACGTTACGGGCCAGGACAAGGAGGGCAATGATGACCGCACCGCTCCAGGTGATCGCCTTGAGCTTCAGCCGTGACGCCGGTTCCGAGGACAGGATCCTGGCCGAGGTCGATCGTCTCCGCGGCCGGGGAGTTCTTCGCCTGCTCGACATGCTCTTCGTGGCCAGAAACCAGGACGGCACCATCGAACAGCTGAGCATCGGTGATGACGAGGACTTCGGCTCGCTGCTGGCGGCAGTCGTTCCCGTCGCGAACGGCGATCGTCCGCCCGTGCCGGCGCCAGCTAAGGGTCTCGCGGCCTTCGACCCGGCTGATGCGCGAGCTCTGGCCGAGTCTCTCGTGCCAGGAACCGCCCTGGCGTTCCTGCTCGTCGAGCACTACTGGGCCGCCCCGCTGTTTGATGCCATCGCCGAGACCGGCGGCATGCTGATCGGCGAGGGCTTCCTGACTGCCGAGACCGGGCTGGTGGTGGGAGCCGAGGTCGCCGCCATGGAGGAGGCAGCTGAGGTGATCGCCCAGGCGCAGGCCGACGAGGCCGTCGCCTTGCTCGCCGCGGCCGCGGCCCAGGCCGAGGCGGACCAGGCGGTGGCCGATTCGCAGCGGATCCAGTCGGCCGCGGCCGCCGACGCCGTCCGGGCGCTGATCACGGCCGGGCTGGTGGAAGAGGCGGCTGCCCACGAGGCGGTGATGGCGCTGACCGCCGCCGGCCTCATCGTGGCCGCCGCCGACCAGGCCGCCGCTGACGCCGTAGCCGAAGACGCCGCCACCATAGAAGCCGCCGATGAGGTGGCCGCCGAATCCGTGGCAGAGTCCCTCATCACCATTTCCTCCGCCGACCAGATAGCCGCCGAAGCGACCAGCCAAGCCGGGGCGCGAGTCAGGGCAGCATCGATCACCATGGCAGAGGCCCAGGTCCTGCGGTACCTCCCCACACCACTCCCCTTCTCCGTTATCGCCGGCAAGCTGGGCATCTCCCGGTCCGCAGCCAAGGAGCGAGCGGCACGCCTGTATCACAGGCTCGGCGTCCACAGCCGGGACGAGGCGGTCAGCCAGGCCCGCTCCCTGGGCCTCCTGCGCGCCCGGTAACCAGGGCGCGGACCTTCCAGCTATTGCCGTCGTGATGAGTGGACCGCGACCAGCCAGACCCGGCCCCGTCAGCTGGCCGCCACCATCATGCCTGGTTGGCCTCGTTGACGAGCCATTCGCCGACGATAGCGGACATGAAGACGGGCTGGTGCTGGTAGCCGAGCGAGGTATAGAACGCTTCCGCGTCGTCGGTTTGCAGGCCGATGTGCTGGCCGGGGGCGCGGGCCATCAACTGCCTGACCATCGCCGCGCCGATACCTTGCCTGCGGTAGGCCGACATGGTCCACACGTCGAGAAGGTAGGCGTTGCAGACGCCGTCCGAGAGCAGCCGGGCCATGCCCACCACGCGGTCGCCGTCCCGGGCGATGACGACATGCTGGGATCGTTCAAACGATGCCCGCAACGCTCCGGGGGACCGGCCGTTGTCGAAGTCGTCGGCCGCCAGGTCAGCCTTGGCCTGTGCCCAGTCGATTCCCTCGAGTGATTCGTCGATGCGTACCGTCATGCCAGGAGCCTAGGTAACGGCGCGCTCTTCCCGTGATTGCACCGGCAGGAAACCCGGTCAGATGTCGCGCTCCGCCAGTCAGGTTGCGTTGGCCACGCTCGCACATCACCTAGGGAAACCCTGTCACAGGGGGATGCTCCCGGAACGGTCACGTGCCAGACTCGTGCCCGGCAAAGGAGTGCTC
>DAIOWL010001013.1:0-2904 GCA_036758545.1 Streptosporangiaceae bacterium
CCGTAGGTCTCGCTGGTGAGGACCTGGTGGCTCAGCTGCAGGCTGGGGTGGCTGCCGGCCAGTGACCGGGTGCCGGTGAGTGACCAGGCGGCGATCCGGTTGTCCAGCGGCGCGTTGTTCTGGAACTGGTCTTCCGGGCCGCCGGTCATCAGCAGTTCGGTGCCGCTGCGGGGGCTGACGGACTCGGAGGGCTGGATGGATCCCCAGCGCGGGAGGTTCGCGTCGCCGGTCGGCACCGTGCCGACGTCGAGGTGATCGAACAGCACGCTGCTGGCGCCGCTCTCCAGCGCCGCCCGGCCGAGCGCGTTTCGTTGGTGGGCTCAGCCATTTGGGACAGGACACAAACCACAAAGGTCCCCATCCCGTGCGGCTCATCGCTAGTGATTTCAGGACAACACGCATCCCGAACGCCACCGCGACTTCGGACAGCGTTCTCAGCTTCGGGTTGACGTGACCGGCCGAGAACAACCTGCGCATGGTCACAGGCTCGAAGTTGATCGTGCGGGCGGCTCAGGCAGGGAGATAAATACCGTAAATATACGGTATTCGGGAACTTACATCTGTCCTACTGTCTGCTCACCGGCATCTGAGGAGAGCGAGTAGCGATGGCGAGAAAGCCCGTGATCAGTCTCAGCACCGGCCTGGAGGATTTGGAGAAGCTAACTGCGGCGTTCCTCGTCGCGGTCGGCGCCGCCGAATCGGGTCGGCCGACCGTGCTATTCCGGGCCAAGGAAGCGGTCCAGCTATGGGAATGTATCGGCGATGACCACGCCACAACATTCAGTTACCGCCGGGTTAAGAACTGGAGGGGAAAGTGATGTTCGGTTTTGTGCGTCGCCGTTTCTGGGTCGAGTCGATGGGCGCAGCCAGCGTGGCCGTTCTAGCACTGGTCACCGTGGTCTGGCCAGACTGGATCGAGATCGTGACGGATAGTGCGCCCGATGGCGGCTCCGGCGCCCTGGAACGGGCCGTGGTGGGCGTCCTGGCCGCCGCCGCGATCCTGCTCGCACTGGTCGCCCGGGCCGAGTGGCGGCGTGCGGCCGTGGCGGCCAGGTAGGGCGGGGGGCTGGCATGGGCAAGTGGTTCCTGCGTGACTGGCGGTCCCCGCAGCGGGTCCTGATCGGCACGCTCACCAACGTGCACGACAGCGGCGGAACGCTCGACGGAGGCGACAACGACACCAACCTCGAGATCACCCCGCGAGCCGATTTCGCCGGCCTGCTGACCAATCGTCATGGCAGCGACAACCAGCCGCAGGACGGCCAGGACCCGGTCATCGAGTGCGAGGTCAACGTCGGCTCGGACTGGCGCAGCCAGTACGAGTTCTTCGTCAACAGCCTGGTCGGGCACCAGGTCACGGCGCAGGGCGTGTTCGTCGACGACGACGGCCACGACAGCAAGACCGAGCTGCACCCGATGGACGTCATCTTCGCCCGGGTGGACGACTCCCAGCTCCCAGGGGACTGGGTCGGGGCGCTGATCACCCAGCGTGGCCTGGTGCTCGACCAGAGCCTGTTCGTCACCCGGTTCGCCGCCGCCAGCGACGACCGTGAAGGTGTCTTCCTGAGCGGCCCGCCGCTGGCGAGCTGGGACCGGCCCACGACGATTGCGCTGCCGCTTCCTCCCGTCCCGCCGGGGACCGGCTGGGTACCCGATTTCAGCCTGCACATGCTGCGGCAGGATAAGGCTACGGTCGATACTGCGGTCGTCGGCGATCCGGGCAGCGGCAGCCAGGCCATCCAGCTGACCACAACCTGCCAGGGCCGAGACTACGGCGGTCCGGGCGTGGCGATGGGCGAGGTCGGCACCTTCTGGACATCCCAGACCCTGCCCGCGATCCAGGTCAGCCCCACCAGCGTCTCCTTCGGCACGGTGTTCGCGGGGGACTCGGCTGACCGGACGGTGACCATCACCAACACCGGTCATGCCGACCTGGTCATCACCATCCCGGCGCCGACGGGCAACATTTTCACCTGGGTACAGGTCTCCGGCCACGCCATCGCCCCCGGCGCCTCCTTCGGAGCGGAGGTCGACTTCTCCCCACCTGGCGTCGGGCCCGCCCATGGCCAGCTCAGGGTGGAAAGCAATGCGGCAGGAAGCCCACACATTGTCACCTTGACCGGGACAGGCAAGAAAGGAAGTGCCTGATAGCGCGAGGGCCGGGGCGCTCAGACACTTAGTGAGCACCCGGCATGCCACGTGGGCAAGCTAGGCGCTGCGGGAGAGGTCCGCCCTAATGGGGCTGCTGCGGTCGTGCTTCGCGGGGACGTAGACCTAACTACAGGCCCGGAGGTACCTGAACGGGCTGGTGAGCGACCTGCGCTAGCGAACGGCTGGTCGGTTGCTGAGGCGCTACCCGCCAGGCGCCTCGGCCGCCAGACGACTAGCGGATCGCCTGGTCCGGGGCAATGACCGGACGCCCGCGCCGTTGAACATAGCTGCGGCACTTGTACGACCTCGCGTATCGCCAGGCGCCGCAGTCTGCTGCCCTGGGCTACCTCAGGTGCCCGGGTCCGTCCCGGCTGCCGGGGTGCCCGGCACCCCGGACCCGGCAGGCTCCAGCCCGAGCTTGTCCCTGATGGCCTGCTGGACTTGCTCCCTGGCTGGCCGGGAGTCCACCGTGATGACGTACTCCTTGCGGCGGAAGATGTCCAGGACGGGATTGGTCTTGGCGTGGTACTCGCGGAGCCGGACGGCGAGCGCCTCCTCGGTGTCATCCTCGCGCCTGATCAGGTCGCCGCCGCAGGCGTCGCACGTCCCTTCGGAGGACGGGCTGTTGTCGAGCAGGCTGTAGTCCATCCCGCAGTCCGAGCACAGCCGCCGTGCGAGCACCCGGCGCGCTACCTCGCTGTCGGGCAGGTCGAGGTGGATCACCCCGTCGATGTCGTAGCTCTCCAGGAAGAA
>DAIOWL010001014.1:0-2903 GCA_036758545.1 Streptosporangiaceae bacterium
CGTACGGACAGGAACAGCTGGGCGGCGATCTCCGAGTTGGACAGGCCGCCGCGGGCCAGCTGCGCGATCTGGGCCTCTTGAGGGGTGAGCGTGTCGCGCGCTTCCACGGTGGGCTGGCGGGCGGTCTCGCCGGCGGCGGCCAGCTCGCGGCGGGCCCGCTCGGCGAACGCCTCCATGCCGATCGCGGCGAACATGTCGTGCGCGGTGCGCAGCTGCGCGCGTGCGTCGGCCCGGCGGCTCTCGCGGCGCAGCCACTCCCCGTAGAGCAGGTGCGCCCGGGCCAGGTCGGGACGAAGGATCGTGCGGCCCAGTCGTTCGATCGCCTCGCGATAAGAGGTCTCGGCGGTCTCGCTGTCGCTGAGCAGCGCCCGTGACCGCGCGTGGATCCCCTGCGCCCAGTCGGTCTGGCTGATGCTGGTGGCCGCGGCCAGCCGGTCGAGCGCGTCAGCGGCCACCCGGGTCTGCCCGGTTCTGCTGGCCGCCTCGATCAGCTCGGGAAGCGCCCACGCCGAGAGAAACAGTTCAGGAGCCTGCTCGCTAGCCTGCCGGGCCTCCGCCAGGGCCTTCTCGTAGCGGCCGAGACCGTTGTACAGGATTCCCGATACCCATTGGCACCACTGGATCCCCACGCCCTGCCCGGCAGCTCGCGCGCCCTTCGTGACGACCTCGATCAGCCGCGTGGCCTCGGCTTCCGACCCCCGCAAGCCAGCGAGCAATACGGCCGCGTGCGGCGCGAAGCGGGTCCCTGTCGCCTCCGCGATGGCATCACCCTCCGCGACCAGCGAAGCAGCCGTCGCAAACTGGCCGCACCACGCCGCAAATATCCCCACCGCGTTCACATAGAGCACAAGATGACCGAGCAAGCCTGCCTCGCGGGCGGACTGGAGCTGCCGGAGGAGAATCGACTGCCAGCTCTCCACGTCCCACAGCACGTCTGGGCCTATCGCGGCCGCCCAGCCCCAGCGCAGTCCCTCCTCCACCGCGATCTCCTCTTCGGCGAAGACGCGTGCCACCCGCCGCAACATCGGTGCCGCGGCGGCGCGTCCGTCGGTAACCAGGACGGCAAAGGCGTCCAGCAGCAGATCGCCGGGTGCCGGAGGGTCCGGGGGCGGAGGGGCGGACCTGGCGGCCCGGGACACCTCGTGCAGGTTGCCGGCTTGCGCGAACTCGCCAGCGAAAAAAGCGGCGGTCCACGCGTCCAGGTAGATCTGGCGGGCGAGCGCGCCATCCAGGGGCTCGATCTGCCGTGCCGCCTTCAGCAGCAGTGCCGGGGCTTCGCTGCCCACGCTAGCGAACAACGAGACCTGCCCGCGGAGCAGGCCGACCCGGGCACGCTGGAGGTCATCAAGCGGACCGGCCTCCGCGATCGCCGCCATCTCCAGAGCCGCGTCGAACGCGCCCGCCTGCAGGCTCGCGTACGCGGCCGCCAGCGCGCGCCCGGCCCGCGGCCCGGGCTCGAGGGTCAGCGCGACCGTGCGCTGCAAGAACGCCGCCGCCGCGGCCACGCCGCCGCGGGCCTGCGCCCGGCCCGCCGACCGCTCCAGTTCGGCGGCGACCTGCTCATCCGGCCCGGCCGCGGCCGCCGCCAGATGCCACGCCCGCCGGTCCGGGTCGAGTTCGCGGTCGGTCTCCTCGGCCAGCGCCAGGTGCGCCGCCCGGCGGTCGGGCAGCGTGGCCGACCGGTACACAGCCGACCGCACCAGCGGATGGCGGAACCGCACCCGCTGTCTGATCTCCACCAGCCTGTCCGCCTCGGCTGCAGCCGCCGCCGAGGCTGCGATCCCGAGCCGCTCGGCCGCGGCCCGGACCAGCACGGCATCTCCGATCGGTTCGGCCGCGGCCACCAGCAGCAACAAGCGCGTGTCGGCGGGCAGCCCCCCGAGGCGGCGCCGGTAGCTCTCCTCGATCCGCCCCGGTACCGCCTGCGCACCCGTCAGCCCGAACCCGCCCGCCAGCTGCGCCGGGCTCAGCCCGCGCGGCAGCTCCAGCAGCGCCAGCGGGTTGCCGTGGGTCTCGGCCAGGATCCGGTCCCGGACCCGCTCGTCCAGCCGGAACGGGACCACCGACTGCAGCAGCATGCGGGCGTCCTGGCCCGCCAGGCCCCGGACCTCCAGGTCCGCCAGCCCCCGTAGCTGCTCGCCCGGCTCGCGCGCGGCGAAGATCAGCCCCACCGGCTCGGCCAGCAGCCGCCGCGCCGCGAACGCCAGCACCTGCGCCGACGTCGTATCCAGCCACTGCGCGTCATCGACCACGCACAGCAGCGGCCGGTCCCCCGCCACCTCGGCCAGCAAGTTCAGCACCGCCAGCCCGACCAGAAACCGGTCCGGCGCGGCCCCCTCCCGCAGCCCGAACGCCACCCCTAGCGCGTCACGCTGCGGACCCGGCAGGCTCTCCAGCCGGTCCAGCATCGGCCCGCACAGCAGATGCAGCCCGGCGAACGCCAGCTCCACCTCTGACTCCACCCCCACCGCCCGGGCCACCCGCATATCCGCTGCCGCCCCGGCCACGTACTCCAGCAGCGCCGACTTGCCCACCCCCGCCTCACCCCGCACCACCAGCGCCCGCCCGCGCCCCGACCGCAGATCCCCCAGCAGGCCATCAAGCGCCACACGCTCCCGTTGCCGGTCCAGCAACGAGAGCGTCGGGTCAGATCGCGTCCGCATGCCCCCCTCCGCCCACGAAGCCGACACCAACTCCCTGATGCCAGCGTTCAGGAATCCGGGGTGCGGCGACTGTTATCTCCAGCCAACTGACAGACCAGCAGACCTGTCAAGAGGGGTGATCTCAGCTCGTCCACATAGCGGGGCGAGCCTCCCATAGTGCGGATCGTCCAGCTGGCCATCGGGAACTAAGCTCGGCCCGTGCCCGACTTCGATACCAGCGTGCCGCACATCGCCCGCATC
>DAIOWL010001015.1:0-2876 GCA_036758545.1 Streptosporangiaceae bacterium
TCGAGCTGGCGCCGGACCTGGTCAGCCTGGCCGCGGGCGGGAACGACATCCTGCGCGGCGACGACGTGGACGAGCTGGCCGCGAACTTCGAGCCTGCCGTGGCCAAGCTGCAGGCGGCGGGCTGCCGGGTGCTCATCTTCACCGGCTTCGATCCGCGCATGTTCCCGGTGATCCGGCTGCTGCGGGGCCGCATCGCGGCCTACAACATGCACCTGCGCGGCATCGCCGACGAGCACGGCTGCGACCTGGTCGACCTGTGGTCGATGCGGGCGCTCAAGGACACCCGGGCCTGGAGCCCGGACCGGCTGCACCTGACCACCGAAGGCCACCGCCAGGTGGCCCGGCGCGCCTGCAAGGTGCTGGGCATCCCGGCCGACGAGGACGGGCGGGTGCCGCCGCCCGCCCGGCCGCCCGCCGCCCGGCCCGGGCGCTCTCCGTGGCTGACGGCGCGCCGCCAGGACGCCCGCTGGGCCAGGGAGTACGCGGGCCCCTGGCTGCACCGGCGCCTGAGCGGCGGGTCCAGCGGCGACGGGGTGCTGCCCAAGCGCCCCGACCTGCTCCCGCTCTGACCGTTCCGGCGCCGGGTTCCGCCATGATGGCATGCATGCCGCAGTTCCCGACGGAGCGAGGAAACGATGACCTCAGCGCCAGACACCTCAGCGCCAGACAATGACGTCAGGCTGGCGCGCGCCGGCAGCGGCGTGCTCGGTGCCCGGCCGCGGCCGGGTCAGACCTTCCGCGGCCGTGATCCGCAGACGGTGGCGACGTCCGCGCTCTGCGAGGTCAGCCCCACCGGGTGCCAGGCGCGGACCCGGCTGTACCGGGACGGGAGGCTGGCGCTCGAGGGCTTCCCGGTCGCCGACATCAGCGATCACCTGGCCGATGAGTCGGTCACCGTCTGGCTCGACCTGCGTGACCCGGACCGCGACGATCTCGGCGTGGTGAGCGAGGAGTTCGGGCTGCACCCGCTGGCGGTCGAGGACGCGCTGCACCACAGCCAGCGGCCCAAGCTTGACCGCTACCCCAGCCACCTGTTCCTGACCGCGTACGCGACCCAGCTCGACGCCGGCACGGGCGAGCTGATGACCAGCGAGCTCGCGGCCTTCATCACCAGCCAGGCGCTGATCACCGTCCGCAAGGACGACGGGCTGGACATCGGCGCCGTCATCGACCGGTGGGACAGCAGCTCCGATCTGGCCGGGTTCGGGGTCGGCTACCTGCTGTACGGGCTGCTCGACTACGTCGTCGATACCCAGTTCGAGTCGGTGCAGAACCTGGATGACTTCGCGGAAGGGCTGGAGGACGAGCTGTTCGACACCGTTCCCCGGGGCATGCAGGTCCAGCGGCGCAGCTTCCAGTTGCGCAAGAGCCTGGTGCTGCTGCGCCGGGTGGTGCTTCCCATGCGCGATGTGGTGGACGACCTGATGCAGCCCGACCTGCACGTCGTCGGGAAGGAACTGGAGCCCTACTACCAAGACCTCTACGACCACGTCCTGCGCGTGGCCGAGTGGACCGACAGCCTGCGCGACCTGGTGAGCAGCATCCTGGAGACGAACCTGGTCATCCAGAGCAACCGGCTGAACATCATCACCAAGAAGGTCACCGGCTGGGCCGCCATCATCGCCGTCCCCACGCTCATCACCGGCTACTTCGGGATGAACGTGCCCTACCCCGGCTTCGGCCATACCGGCGGCTTCGTCGCCTCCGTCGCCACCATCGTCCTGGCCGGCCTGATCCTCTACCTCGTCTTCAAGCGCAACGACTGGCTGTAAACCCGCCGAGTCGGCTTAGCACGAGCGCGAAATCGAACGCCCGTCACTCCAGCCCCGCCGCGCCCGGGCCGGCTGGCGGCGGCCCGGGACTGGGACGGTGTGACACTGACCCGGTCCTGACGGGGACGATGTGGCATCGTCCCGGTTGCGCGCCGTCACCGGCGCTGCCGCATCGCGTCGGGAGGGACGGGAGGGACCGGCGGGGCCGGTGCAGCGGGCGGGGTGCGCGGAGCCGCCGCCGCCCGGCCCGGCACTCGCCGACCCCCTCCAGAAGAGCTACACCCGTGCCGCCTTCATGTCGGTCCAGGGACGTGCGGGGAAATAGGCCGCACCGTTGCGGAGGGTGCCCGCGTCAGGTGCCACAGCTGTCACGGCGCCCGGGAGTGCGTGACGCTGGACCCCCGATGGGGGGTGTTGTGACACTCAATGACTGATCCGGCCGCTTCGCCGACGACATCGTCACCCTGGTCGACCCGCTGGACCCCGGGCCGGCCCGCGGAGCCTAGAGTTCGATGCGCGAGCCCACGATGAGGGTGCGTTCGCGGGGGAGCTGGAAGTATTCGGCCGCGTCGGCGGTGATCCGTGACGTCGCGATGAACAGGCGCTTACGCCACAGGCTCATGCCCGGGTTATCGCCCCGGACGATCTCGATGCGGGACAGGAAGTACGACAGCTCGTCGCTGTCGAGGGGTCTTTCGATCTCGGCCTCGGGGATCAGCGTAAGCAGGGCCGGAACGTTCTGCGGGTCCATGTAGCCGAAGCGGGCGGTGACGTGAGTGATCTGGTCGTCTTGGTAGCCGAGGTCGTCGACCGTGATCCGCTCGGCCGGCGGGAGGTGCGGCGCGTTCGTGGTCTCGATCGTCAGGATGACGACGTGCTTGTGCAGGACGTGGTTGTGCTCGACGTTCGCCCGCATGGCCAGCGGGGCGGTGGCCTTGCCGCGGTTGAGGAAGACGGCGGTGCCGGGCACCCGGGGCAGCGGCGGCGTCGTGGCGTGCAGTTGGTCGATGAACGCCCGGAGCGGCCCTTCGTCGTGGACCCGCAGCTGGGTGACGAGCTCGCGGCCCCGCTGCCAGGTGGTGAGGATGGTGAACGTGATGATGC
>DAIOWL010001016.1:0-2870 GCA_036758545.1 Streptosporangiaceae bacterium
CTCAGGAGTGAACCGAAATGGTTGCCGATCTGCTGAGATATATCCGTGGCAGGGGTTTCGCCCTTAGTCTTCTTGGCAGCGAGTTGCCTCGCCGCCTGGAGACCTCATGATTCACTTCCGCCTCGCCAGGAGGCGCAATCCGGCTGCCGTCCCCGGACAGCCGGCGACCCGTCGCGCCCGGCCGGCCGCGCCCCGCGGACGCTGGCTGACGACGGTAGCGGTAACGTGCCTGGCCGCCGTGCTGGCCGGCTGGCCGGCGATGATGGCCGGGCAGGGCCCGTCGGCTGGCACCGCGGCACGCGGCGGAGGTCCGGCTGTCTCCGTGGTCCTGACCGCCGTGCGGGAACCGCAGGCCCGGATCCTGAACCCGGGCCCGCCCACCGGGCTGACCGCCGTCGCGGCCAACGGCCGGGTGACCTTGGCCTGGAACCCGCCCGCCTCCAACGGCGGCGCGGCCATCATCGGCTACGACGTCTACATGGGCACCAGTTCCCACGGCGAGTCGAGAGGCCCGGTCAACGGCGGCCTGATCGGCGGCACCAGCTACACGGTGAGCGGCCTGACCAACGGGACCAGGTATTACTTCACGGCCGACGCGGTCAACGACGCCAACTTGCACAGTGTGGCCTCGGCCGAGACCTTGGCCACCCCGGCCGCCCCGGTCACCGCGCCGGGCGCGCCCCGCGGGCTGACCGCGACCGCGGGCGACGCCCAGGTGAGCCTGTCGTGGCAGGCACCGGGATCCAACGGCGGCGCGGCGATCACCGGCTACCGCGTCTACCGGGGCACGAGCAAGCAACCGGTGGCCAGCGTCACCGGCACCGGCACCACCGTGAAAAACCTGACCAACGGGACCGCCTACTCCTTCAAGGTGACCGCGGTCAACAAGGCCGGCGAGGGTCCCGCCTCGGGTACGGCATCCGCCACGCCGACGGCCAAGGTCACGAAACCCGGACTACCGAACGGGCTGACTGCGAGCCCCGGCAACGGGAAGGTCACGCTGTCCTGGAAGGCGCCGGGGTCCGGTGGGGGCAGTGGCATCAGCGGCTACGAGATCTACCGGGGAACCAGCCCTGGCGGGGAATCCGGCACGCCGGTCAACGCGAGCCTGGTTGCTGGCACTAGCTACACGGTGACCGGCCTGACCAACGGCACCACGTACTACTTCAGCGTGGCCGCGGTCAACCAGGCGCAGCTCCAGGGCGCCAGATCGGGCGAGGCGTCGGCTACCCCGTCGGCCAGTGCGTCGGCGTCGGCTTCGGCGAGTGCCTCGGCCTCGGCGAGCGGGCAGGCCACGGCGTCACCGTCCAGCGGAGCCACGGCCACGGCGACCGGCACTCCGGGCGCACCGACCGGCCTGACCGCGACCGCGGGCAACGGCGAGGTGGGCTTGTCGTGGACCGCGCCCGCCACGGCCGGCGACGCGCCGCCGGCCAGCTATCACGTCTACGAGGGAACCAGTTCCGGCTTCACCCTGGGCACCCCGGTCACCAGCACCAGCGACACGCATACCACGGTGACCGGCCTGACTAACGGGACCACCTACTACTTCGTGGTCACCGCGGTCGACGGCAGCGACACGGTGCGCGGCACGTCCGGCGAGGCGTCCGCCCAGCCCCTCGCGACGGCGGTCCTGACCTCGGCGACGACGACGGTCCCGAGGCCGGTCATCGTCTCGCTGGCCGCTGTGGCCGCCGTGGCCATTGCCGCGGCCGGGGCCCTGACCGCGCGGCGGCTGCGCAAGCGCCCGCGGAAGCGCCCGCCTGCGGCACCACCGGCGGACGTGCGGGCCGTGCCCGAGTTGGGACCGCCCAGCCCGGTGAACCTCCATGAGATCACCTCCCATGTGAGCGCCGCTGAGGGCGTCTCCCATGAGGGCGACTCCCATGAGGTTTTCCTGCCGGAGACGTACGTGGTACGCCTCGAGCCCCTCCCGGCCGCCATCATCACGACGCTCGAGGAGATCGGCTCATGACGACCCCGGGGCCGGATGGCACGATCACCGCCGCCGATCTGCTCTTCGGCTCGACGGAGAACGCCGATGAGGCGCTGACCAGGCACGTCATGTCCGCGGGCCGGACCACGGCCCGGGCCTTCGAGCGGCTGCCGCGGGTGACCAGGGAAGCCGCCGTCCGCGAGGCGTCGGTAGTCGCGGTCGGGCTGCTGAAGATCGACCTGATGGAGATCCTCGTGTCCGGCTGGCGCGAGCATCGGGACATCTTCACGGCGGCCCGGCGCACGCTGGACATACCGGGCAGCAAGGAACTGGTCGGCCTGGCCCCGCACCGGATCTCCACCGTCCAGCAGCCCTCGGTCGGCATCCTGGTCGACAATCACCGGGTGCACACCCTCCAGCTCGGACTGTCCATCTTCTTCGAGGTCACCGGGCTGGTGGCGGGGATCCACGCCGGGCGGCTGGCCGCGATCCACGCCGGGCGCGGCGATCTCGGCGTCGCCCTGACCATCCATGAGCTCGAGGTGCTCACCAACAGGGCGCACCTTGAGCTGCCCGGGGTCAAGTCCCTGCAGCGCGGCTTCAGGCTCCTGCCCGCCAGCGCGTACCCCGACGAATCACACGGCCACCCGGCCGGCCAGCACCCGGGCGGCCAGGCACCGGGCGCCGCGCTCCCGACCGCGGTGACGGCAGCCGCCCACTTCCCGGGCGTGGACCTGATGGACGCCCACGTCCCGCCCACCGATCTCCAGGCTGCCGGGCCAGCATCCTGGTCGGACGCCGCCGAGCATCCAAGCAGCGCCGAGTCGGATCACTCATCCGCCTCCTGGTGGGAGAAATCCCCCTCCCACCCCGGCCCCACCCGCACCCCCTAGCCCATCCCCGCCTGCCCCCCGAGGCGGTTCCATGATCATGG
>DAIOWL010001017.1:0-2865 GCA_036758545.1 Streptosporangiaceae bacterium
GCTCGGCCAGGATCTCGTTCGAGGCCGCGACGTCCACCTGGGCGCCGCTGACGGTATTACTGTATTTCTGCTGCAAGGCCGTGTCGGACGAGGCGTTGAAGCTGGCCAGGTTGGCGACCGCCTGCTCGTGGGCCTGCTGGAGGGTGGCCAGGTCCTCCGAGCGGAGCGTCCCCTGAGGGGAGACGAGCGCGGCGTACAGGACGGCCCGCTGCACCGCCACCTGGTTCTCGTTCCGCAGCAGGGCGCCCAGCGAGGTGACGTCGCCCTGCAGGTCGGCATCGTTAGCGCCGTTACCGATGGCGGCGCTGAACGTGTTCGCCGGCACGATGAGGTTCTCGCTGTAGACCCGGATGATCTGCGACGCGGGGAACAGCGACTTGGTCACGCCGGTGCGGACGTTCGCCAGGTCGCTGATGCTCGCCCGGACCGCGTTGAGGTCCTGCACGGTCCCCGGCAGGTACCCGGCACCCGCGGTGACGCCCGAGGAGTCGTTGAGCACGGCGTTGGCCGCGGTGTCCGTCGTGTTCTGCGCCTTCTTCAGGTCGGCCGCGTAGGCACGGTTGTTCGGCCGCGTCGCGGCGTACGCGGCGGACAGGTTGAGCTCGTCTTCCAGTGCCTGGCTGTAACTGACCACGTCGCTGTTGAGCTGCGCGAGGTGCTGGACCCGGCCGGTCGCCTCCCACTGGTTGACGTCGCCGTTAATGGTCAGCGCGCCGAGCACCGCCGCAGTCAGCGTCGGGACCGCGATGACGGCGGCCAGCCGCCACCGGACGCGCCAGTTGACCAGGGCGAACCGGGACCGGGCCGCACCAGGCCGCCTCGATTGCGGCTGGGCGGCGCGAACCATGCTGACCTGCGGCGGGGCGTCCGGCGCGCCGCCCGGTGACGGCGCCTCATCGGACTCGGCGCCCGCGGAGACGTTGCCACCTGGAGCGGGCGTGTACCCGGGCGATGTCCACTGCGGCGACGATGGATTCGAGCGCAGGTCGGTGTCCGGGCCGGCCGACCCGGGCATGCCAAGGCCGTCACCTGCGGCGGCCCCTCCCGCCAGGAGCCCCGAACCTCCCCCGTCGGCTTGACCTCCGTTGACGGCCCCGGTCGCGCCAGTCTCGCCGGGATTCGTCCCCGATCGTCTACGCACTACGTTCGCACCTCGCATCGGCAAGCCTGGCCAGGACGCATGCAGGGCTACGTCGGCAGAAGCCGGTCAACATTCGCACCCCTCGGGTCGCGGCGGCCGGAGGCCACACTCTCGCGTTACAAAACGGGTAAGGACATATAATCATCTTCCGGGCGGCCGCCACGGGGCATTCGGCAGTAAACCGGCGAGATCTTCCTCAGGGTAGGTTACCGCGCAGTCTCACCGGGTCATGATCGAACGCTTCGTGACGCTATCGGGTGACTAAATAGTAACTCCCCGTATAGTATCCTCCTCCGGCCGCGCCGGACGGGTGACCAGCGCAGGTGGCGCGCCAGGATACCCGCCGCACCGAGCGCGAGGGCCGCGCCCGGCCCCGGCGCCCGCCCGAGACCAGCGCCCGCCTGCCTTCTCGCGCCGGGCGAAGACGGCGCGGGCAATCCGTCCGCTAATCAATCCAGAATGATGTTAATTACGCGTTGATTATTACCTCATTTGGATGACCCGTAATAGCGATCCGGCTACCCAGAAGGACTATCCGGGACTAGCCGAGCCCGAGTTCCCTGGCGATGAGCATTCGCTGCACCTCCGAGGTCCCCTCGCCGATCTCGAGCACCTTCGCGTCGCGGTAGAAGCGTCCGACCGGGGACTCGTTCATGAAGCCGTAGCCGCCGAACACCTGGGTGGCGGCGCGGGCGTTGTCCATCGCGGCGTTCGAGGCGGTCAGCTTGGCGATCGCGGACTCTTTCTTGACCGGCTGGCCTGCCATCAGCCGTGCCGCGGCGTCGTACCAGGCCAGCCGGGCCGCGTGCACCCGCGCCTCCATGTCGGCCACGGTGAACTGGATCGCCTGGTGCTGGCCGATGGGGCGGCCGAACGCCTCGCGCTGCCCGGCGTACCTGACGCACTCGTCCACGCAGCCCTGCGCCAGCCCGGTGGCCAGCGCCGCGATCGCTACCCGGCCCTCGGTCAGGATCCGCAGGAACTGGGCGTAGCCGCGGCCCCGCTCGCCGAGCAGGTTCTCCTCAGGGACCCGGCAGCCCGTGAAGGAGAGCTCATGGGTGTCCGAGGCGCACCAGCCGACCTTGGAGTATTCCGGACCGGGGACGAATCCCGCCGTCCCGTTCGGAACGATGACCGACGAGATCTCCTTCCGGCCGTCCTCGCCGCGGCCGGTGATGGCCAGCACGGTTACCAGCGAGGTGATGGCCGTGCCCGAGTTGGTGATGAACGACTTGCTGCCGTCGATCACCCATTCCCCCTCCTCGAGCCGGGCCGTGGTGCGCATGCCGCCGGGGATGTCGGACCCGCCGCCGGGCTCGGTCAGGCCGAACGCGGCCAGTCGCTCCCCCGTGCACAGCTCGGGTAGCCACCGGCGGCGCTGTTCGGCGGTGCCGAACCGGTAGATGGGCATGGCGCCGAGCGAGACCCCGGCCTCCAGGGTGATCGCGACCGAGGAATCCACCCGGGCCAGTTCCTCCAGGGCCAGGCAGAGGGCGAAGTAGTCGCCCCCCATCCCGCCGTACTCCTCGGGGAACGGCAGCCCGAACAGGCCGAGCTTGCCCATCCTGGCCACGATGTCGTAGGGGAACTCACCGCGCTCGTAGTAGCCGCCGATTACCGGCGCGACCACGTCGCGGGCGAACTGGGCGACGGAGTCCCGCAGGTCCTGCTGCTCCGGCGCGAGCTGGTAACTGACCATAGGCCTACCTTCGCACGGCGGGGGG
>DAIOWL010001018.1:0-2865 GCA_036758545.1 Streptosporangiaceae bacterium
GCTCGTCGCCGGGCACAGCGAGGGCGGCCTGTACGCGCTGCTCACCGCAGCACAAACACAACCGCACCCGGCCGGGATCGCGCTGATCGAGCCCATGGCCGAGCCGCTGCTCAGCACGATCGAACTGCAGGCGACGGCCGAGCTCAGCGCGGCCGTCGCCGCGGGTACGCTCGACCCCGCCGTCGCGGCGGGTAACGCCAGCGGGGTCCGGCGCGCGATCGGCGAGTTCCGTGCCGGGCGGCCGGTGGACACCAGCGGGCTGCTGCCCGACGTCGTGCGCAGGCTCAGGCCGGGGCTGCTCGTCGCGGAGAACGCGCGGTACGTGCGCCAGGGGGACGGCGTCCATCCGGTGGCGGCGGCGGCGAAGGTGGCGCCCGGCACGCGCGTGCTCGTCACCGCGGGCACCAGGGACGCCAGCATCCCGGTTTCCGCGATCAAGCTGCTCGCGGTGGTCCTGGCCGGCGTCGGGACCACCGGACCGGGACTGCAGGTGCTGGAGGGAGTGGACCATTTCCTCCACCTGACCGGCACTCCCCGCAACGAACCCGTGCTCGCGCCCGCCGTGGTCGCCGCGCTGACCGAATGGGCCCGGCCGTACGCGGCATACGGGGCGTAAGCCGCGGCGGTACGGTGAACACCCGTAAGCGGATGACCGAGGTCGGGGATCACTGTGCAGCTCACCTTCGTCGTGGGGACCGGCCGGTGCGGTTCCACCCTGCTGTCGCGCCTGCTGCGTGAGCACCGCGACGTGCTGTCGATGAGCGAGTTCTTCAGCACCCTGCGGATCGCGGCCGCGTCCGGGCCGGCCAGGTTCCCCACCAGCGACATGGACGGCGCGGAGCTGTGGCAGCTGCTGGCCCGGCCGTTTCCGATGCTGGACGCGATGATCTCCGACGGGCTGCGCACCTCGGAGATGCTCTATCCCGACCACGGCCGGTTCGGCGCGGACACCGGGATTCCGCTGGTCAGCCACTACATCCTGCCGATGCTGGGGGCCGACCCCGACTGGCTGTTCGACGAGCTCGCCGCCGAGGTGCCGCGCTGGCCGCGGCGCCCGGCCGCGGCGCAGTACCAGAACCTGTTCGGCTATCTCAGCACGCTGCTGGGACGGCCTGTCGTGGTGGAGCGCTCCGCTTCCTCGCTGCACCTGATCCCGCTGCTGCACGCGCAGTTTCCCGCGGCCCGGTTCGTGCACCTGCACCGCGACGGGCCTGACTGCGCCCTGTCGATGAGCCGGCACCCCGCGTTCCGCCGGGAGATCTTGGCCATCGGCGCGGTACGGGCCGTAAAACTCCCCGCCGGTTCGACGTTGCAGCAGGTCAACGACGCGCTGCCGGAGCGCTTCCGCGGCCTCATCTGCCCGCCCTACGACGCGCGGAAGCTCAGGAGCTTCCCGATACCGGTCGAGGTGTTCGGCCGGGACCGCTGGTCGCCGATGATCTGCGCGGGCGTGGCCGCCCTCGGCCGGCTGCCCGCCGCCAGCCGGACCAGCCTGCGGTATGAGGACCTGCTGGCCGACCCCGCGGCCAGCCTGGCCCGGGTCGCGGGATTCATCGGCATCGGCGCGCCAGGGGAGTGGCTAGACCTAGCATGCCGAACGGTCGACCCCACGCGCACCGGCACCGCCGCCGCTGAACTCGAGGCGGGCGCCTTCGCCCGGCTGCGCGCGGCCTGCGAACCGGGTACGCGGGCCCTGGCCGCCGCCCGCTAACGACTGGCCCGCTGGCTGCCAGCCGTCCGTTCTTCCCGGGCCACCTCTCCCCGATCCGTCGCGAGGCGGGACAGCAGCGCGACGATGGCGGGCTCCTTGGCCGCGCCGGCCAGCGAGCGCAGGGACCGGAGCTGGTCGTTGGAGAGCTGCAACAGCTCGCGGGCCAGGTCGGAGACGGCCCGTTCGCGATCCCACAAGCCCGGCTGGGTGGCGGCCGCCTGGTCGATCAGCGCCCGCACCAGCGCCTGGCCGTCGCCGTCCGGGCAGCCGTAGCGGTGGGCGAAGCGGGCCAGTTCCGGTATGACGTTGTCGACCCGGAACATCCTGCGGTCCAGTGCCTCGGCGAGGAAGCCGCCCGCCTCGCCGGCCTCGGCGCCGTCGGCCAGCAGGTCGGTGAGCGTGCGCAGCGCCGTGGTGACCGGAAGCCCGTCCGCCCAGGTCACCTCGTACGGCGCGAGCGTGCTCACGCGCAGCCGGAGCAGATGGTCCCGGCTGGTCCGCCGACGCGGGGTGGTGAACTCCATGTCCCGCACCACGAGGTCGCCGAGCTGCAGCAGCATCGCCGCCGAACGGTGGGAGACGATCGCGCTGTTCGCGCCGAGCAGCGGCCGCTCCCAGGCCGGCACCGCCGGGTCCATCCGCAGCCAGGCCACCTTGACCGCGCGGTGGCGCGCGGCGGCGGCCTGGCCGCCGATCATGAGGTAGACCCCCTGCCCCGCCTTCTCCAGCAGCCCCGCCTCGGTCATCCGCTTCAGCTGCATGTAGCTGACGCCGGCCTGTACCGCCTGGGCCGAGGTGACCATTCCCCACTGTCCCTGGGCGAACCGGGCCAGGGTGACGAGTGCGGTGCGACTATCCATATCCGGAGCGTATCAGGCGTGCAGCACTACTATCTTTTGTAACGTTAGAAATGATGATAATCAGGTGGCGAGAAGATAACGAACAGCTAAAAAGCACGGGGAAACACGGGTCTAGCGGACATGTGCGCTTATAGCATCACTTCTCACAGCCATAGATGTTAGACACTTCAGACACTGTGGCCTTCTCCCCGCTCGCGGGGACGGGAATCGACCTAGCGGACCCAGCAGGGCGTCCGCGTAGCACGGAGGAGATGTGACATGGCCGGAGGAATCCAGGGCGCCGATCTGGCCCAG
>DAIOWL010001019.1:0-2858 GCA_036758545.1 Streptosporangiaceae bacterium
GTGCCAGCTCGCAGCGTGGTCCAGTCACCGGTCATGGTTGGCCGGGACGCCTTTCTCGCCATCGTCGAGCACCGGCTCGCCGACGCTGCAGCGGGTTCGGGCCAGCTTCTGTTCGTCGCGGGCGAAGCAGGCATCGGCAAGACCCGCTTGCTCGGCGCGATCGCGCGGCAGGCGCATGCCAGCGGCTTCGCCGTGGTCAAGGCGGCGGCGTTCCCTGGCGATATGCAGTCATTCGCCGGTCTGCTCCTGGATCTGGCCAGTGACCTGGTGTCAGCCCGCGACCCGGCCCTGGGCGCCCTCGGGCAGAGCCTGACGGCACGGGTGCGTCCGATCTCCGCGGACGCCGGTGACGCACACCACCGCCGCCGCCTGCTCGTGCAGGATCTGGCCGACTTGCTGGTCACCGTGGACCCGGGCGGTGCGGTCCTGATCGTGCTGGAGGATCTGCACTGGGCCGACGAGCTGAGCCTGGATGTACTAGGCCACCTGGCCGGGCGCCTTGCGGCGAGGCCGGTGCTTGTTGTCGGCGCGTACCGCAGCGACGAGCTCTATCCAGCACTGCCCATGCGTGAGCTGCGGGCCCGGCTGCTCGGCCAGCGGCTCGCCGAGGAGATCCGGCTGCCGCGCCTGGGACTGGTCCAGACCGCGAGCCTGGTCAGCGCGGTGCTCGGCCGGCCGGCGCCAGGCCGGGTGATAGCGGCGGTCCACGAGCGCAGCGACGGCATCCCGCTGCACGTCGAGGAGCTTCTCGCGGCTGTCGATGACGACGCCCTGACGCCGGGATCCGGCGCCGTGGTGCAGTCAGCCGCGGTGCCGGACACGCTGGGTGATGCCGTGCTGAGCCGCGCGCGGCAGCTGGCCGTGGGGACCCGCGAGGTCGCCTCGGCCGCCGCGATCATCGGGCGTTCCTTCGATTTCGATCTGCTGATCGAGATCACGGGCGTCAGCCCGGACGAGGTGGCTGGTGCCGTGCGCGAGCTGCAGGACGCATACTTCGTCATCCCTGGCCACGACGCGGTCAGCTTCGACTTCCGCCACGCGCTGATCCGCGATGCCCTCTACGCGGACACGGACCTGCCCGTGCGGCGCCGTCTGCACGAGAGAGTGGCACGGGCCGCAGCCCAGCGGGGCTACCGCGGCGCGTTCATCTCGGCGCACTTCGAGAAGGCAGGATGTCCCGGACCCGCCCATGAGTACGCGGCCGCCGCCGCGTATGAGGCCGCCTCGATGTCGGCGCACGGCGAGGCGCTGGAACTCTACCGCCGGGCGGTACGCAACCTCCCTGCCGAGCTCGCGGTGCTCGACCGGGCAGCATTGTTCGCCGCGCTGGGCGACGAGGCCGCGGCCACCGACGACAACACGGCCGCTGCCGAGGCTTACCGGACCGCTCATGAGCTGGCCTTCGGTGCCGGTGAGGTGCGTGCGGCGGCCGCGCTGGCACCGCGCATGGCCGCGGTCGCCCACCTGCTCGGCGAGAGCCTGGAAGCCCGCGTGGGCACGCTGCAGGCGGCGCTGGATGACCTGGACGGATGGGACGACGCGGATCGTGAGCGGGCCCGGCTGCACTCCGCGATGGCCGCTGCTTACCTGATGGATGACCGCCTTGACGAGGCCATCACGCACGGGGAGCTCAGCCGGGCTGAAAGCCGGCGGATCGGCGACGACGAGACCTCACTGAACGCCACCGCCACGCTCGGAATGGTGCTGGTCTTCACCGGGCGGATGGATGAAGGCTGGCAGCTGCTTGAAGACGCGATCACCCGCGCCCGCGGCGCGCAGCAAGAGGCGGAGGCGGCACGCGGCTACCGGCTGATCGGATCGGCCGCGTCAGAGCTGGTGGAATACGACCGCGGTGGGCGCTGGCTCGCGGACGGCATCGAGTACGCCGAGCAGGCCGAGCTGTGGAATCACCGGCACTTCATGGCATCGCACCTAGCGCACGTCCAGTGGACCACCGGCCAGTGGGACGCGGCCGCCCGGACCGCACAGCAGGCGCTCGCCGACGGGCGCGGCGGCATCACCACCCGGATCACCGCGCGGTATGTCCTGGGTTTCCTGGCGATGGGGCGCGGAGACTGGGAAGCCGCCGGCACGTTGCTACGCGAGGCGCACGCCGAGGGTGATCAGATGGCCGAACTGAACCGGCTGTCGCCGCCGCTGTGGGGGCTGGCCGAAACAGCATGGTGCCGGGGCGACTACGGCACCGCGCTCACGCTCTGTGAGCGTGGCTATCAGGCCGCGGCCGCGGTCACGGGCGCTGCCTACCTCTTCCCGTACCTGCTGACCGGCGTGCGGGCCTACCTGGCGCACGGCGACATCGTTGCCGCCGAAAACTGGTCGGACCGGGTCGGCACGGTTCTCGCCGCCCGCGCCATCCCCGGCACACTGCCCGCGATCGACCACGGCAGGGGACTCATCCTGCTCGCGTCCGGCGAGATATCCGAAGCCCGCCAGGCGCTGGAATCGGCGAGCCGGGGGTGGCGGGCCCGGCGCCGGTTCTGGGAAGGCACATGGGCTCGGCTGGACCTCGCAGAGGCCGCCGTCAAGGCTCGGCGCCGCGCCGAGGCGGCCGTCCTCCTGGACGAAGCCCGCACCCTCGCAGCCACCGCCGGTGCCGCCGCGATCATCGCTGCCGCCGGCCGGTTCGCCGCCCAACTCGACGGTGCGCGGCAGCCCGAGCCCTGGCACCCGCTCAGCGCGCGCGAGTTCGAGATCGCCCAGCTTGTCGCGGCCGGCCTCACCAACCGGCAGATCGCGCAGCAGCTGGTGCTCGCGCCCAAGACAATCTCGGCGCACGTCACGCATATCCTCGCCAAGCTGGGCGCCGC
Organism: Streptosporangiaceae bacterium; assembly: GCA_036758545.1. Classification (GTDB taxonomy): domain Bacteria; phylum Actinomycetota; class Actinomycetes; order Streptosporangiales; family Streptosporangiaceae; genus Palsa-504. Next base: position 2,829 of record DAIOWL010001019.1, read on the forward strand.
GCGCCGCGCCGAGATCGCGGCATGGTGCGC
>DAIOWL010001020.1:0-2856 GCA_036758545.1 Streptosporangiaceae bacterium
CCGCACGAGACGGTTTCATCCGTTCTGCGTGATGAAAGGAGACATCTACCCGCCCGACAATGGAGCCAAGCGCGGATATCTCAGCAGATGAATCGCCGGACACTTCGCTGCGCCGCGGCCGGCAACTCCCGCGCGATGAAAGGAAGTGAGCCCAGCCATGAGCTCGATTACCAGCGAAGGTCGTCCGCAGGTCCCTGGTCGTGACAATCGCGCGGGGATGCGACTGACCAGACTGGCCCTGCTGGGTCATATGCTGCGAAGCCGCGGCTTTTACGAGCGGGTGATCTTCGCCGCCATCGTGGTCGTGGCCGCTGCCAAACTGGGTCAGGAAAACCAGACCAAGAACCTTGCGCGCCTTGCTGCCTGGAACAAGCGGCAGATCGAGCGGCTTGAGCGCAAGGCCAAGGACGCAATCACGCCTGGCAGCTAGTCCTCGCGACCCGTGCTGTTGCTATCGGGCATTCTGGTGGCCAACGATGGCAGTGCCTAGATACGGAGGGCGGGCTCTCGCACATGCCGGATATGTGGCTGGCGCACGTGCACCCCCTGCGGTGGCTCGGACAGCGCGATCGTGGCTTCGTCGCGCTGCGCCGTGCGGCCCGGGCCGCGATCATCATGCCGGCCTTGTTCGCCCTGGGCGACAAGGTCATCGGCAACCCTCAGCTGGCTACGTTCGCGGCGTTCGGGTCTTTCGCGATGCTGCTCCTGGTCGACTTCGGCGGTTCCAAGGCGGAACGGTTCCAGGCGCAGGCCGCGCTCGCCGTGGCCGGCGGGGTGTTCGTCTGCCTGGCCACGCTGGCCTCGCAGACCGTGTGGCTCGCGGCCGTCGCGATGGCGGTGGTCGGGTTCGGCGTGATCTTTGCTGGCGTGGTCAGCTCGGTGCTGGCCGGGGCGACCACCGCGCTGCTGCTGGCGTTCATCTTGCCGGTGTCGCTCGCCGCTCCGGCGTCGGCCGTGCCCGACCGGCTGGCCGGCTGGGCGATGGCCGGGGGCGTCGCGCTGGTGGCGACGACACTTCTGTGGCCCGCGCCAGCGCGCGATCGGCTGCGTGGTCCCGCGGCCGTCGCGTGCCGGGCGCTGGCCACCCGGCTGCGCGCTGGGATCGCCTACCTGCTCAGCGGGATGGACGAACAGTTTGCGCAGGATCGCGATCACGCCGCTGCGCAGGCGGACCAGGCGGTCGAGGCCCTGCGCAGTGCCTTCCTGGCGACGCCCTACCGCCCGACCGGATTGAGCACTCCGGCCAGGACGACCGTGCGCCTAGTAGACCAGCTGAGCTGGCTGAACAGCATTGTCATTCGGCCTGGGCTCCACCGCGACGGCGGCAGCCGCGAGGCTCTGCGGGTCAAGGAGGCTGCCGCCGCGGTTCTTGACCGCGCCTCGGATCTCCTCGACTCCAGGGGCGGGAGCAGCGATGAGCTCGACGCCGCGCTGACCGACCTGGCTACCGCGCACGCGAAAATGCAGGAGAGCGTGATGGTGGACCTGCCGGTCTGGTCCCGGCCGCCGGCCAGCGATCCGGCTGCGGTCAGCGATCCGGCCGCGGTCAGCGATCCGGCCGCGGTCAGCGATCCGGCCGCGGGCGAGGAGTCGGCCAGCGAGTTCATCACCTTGCTTGACCCCGCCTTCCGTGCTCAGGAGCTGCGCTACGCGGTCTCGCTCATCGCGGGCAACGTCGAGCTGACCGCGGCCGCCGAACGACGAAGCTGGCGGGAACGGTGGCTCGGCCGCCAGCCCGAGGGTGTGCCGGGGACCCTGTCCGCGGCGCGGGAACGGATCACGTCTTACCTCGAGCCGCACTCGGTCTGGTTGCACAACAGCTTGCGCGGCGCCGCCGGATTGGGGCTGGCGGTGCTCGCCGCGCGGCTGACTGGGGTCCAGCACGCGTTCTGGGTGGTCCTCGGCGCGCTGTCGGTGCTGCGCTCGAACGCGCTGAACACCGGGCAGGACGCCGTACGCGCCATGCTCGGCACGGTAGCGGGTTTCGTCATCGGCGCGGCCCTGCTCGTGGCGATCGGCACGAGCACCACGCTGCTGTGGTTCCTGCTGCCGCTGGCGGTCTTTCTCGCCGGGGTCGCTCCGGCGGTCATCTCGTTCGCGGGCGGGCAGGCGGCGTTCACGCTCACACTGGTGATCTTGTTCAACATCATCCAGCCGACCGGATGGCGCATCGGCCTGGTGCGGATCGAAGACATCGCCATCGGGGTTGGCGTGAGCCTGGTTGTGGGGGTCCTTTTCTGGCCGCGGGGCGCGGCGCCCGCGCTCCGCCAGGCGCTGGCAGCGGCGTACGCCGACGGCGCGGGCTACCTCGCCAGCACGGTGCGGTTCGGGATGTCGCGCGACGACCCAGGCGCGCCCGCGCTCCCCGCGGTGGCCGGCGACGCTACCCGGGCCGCTGCGGCATCGCGTCGGCTCGACGACGCGTTCCGCACCTACCTGGCCGAGCGCGGTGCGAAACAGCTTCCGCTGGCCGACGTAGCCGGGCTGGTGACCGGAGCCCTCGGACTGCGTCTGGAGGCCGACGCGGTACTCGACCTCTGGCGAGGCGACGGCGGCCGGGCGGGCGGCGACGTGGCCGCGGCCCAGCATGAGATCCTGGGCACGGCGGAACGCGTCACGGGCTGGTACGACGATCTCGCGACCGTCGTGATCACCGGCGGTGAGCTACCCCGGCCGCTCGCTCAGGACGAGGCCGCCGACAGCCGCCTCGTCCGGGCCGTACGCCGCGACCTGCTTGGTAACGACGGCAGAGCCAGCGCCACCGCGGTCCGGATGATCTGGACCGGCGATCACCTCGACGTCGTCCGCCGTCTGCAGGCGGCCATCATCTCACCGGCCCGCGCCACCGCCGGGCCG
>DAIOWL010001021.1:0-2847 GCA_036758545.1 Streptosporangiaceae bacterium
GGCTGTGAAACAGGAACCCTGGCCGGTGACGGCTGGAATCCCCGTCCTTCAGGGCGGGGAGTAGTCAAGAATACAGGGCATCGATGTCGGCGGCGAAGTCCTTCAGCAGCACGCTGCGGCGGATTCCGAGTTTGACAGTGAGCTGCCCGGCCTCCTGGGTGAAGTCGACATCGAGGATCCGGAACTTCCTGATGGACTCCGCCCGGGACACCGCCTGGTTGGCGTCGTCCACGGCGGCCTGCACGTCAGCGACGAGATCCGGGTCGTCGCGCAGGCCTGCGACGGTGGCGTCAGCCGGCTTGCCGTGCGCCTGCTTCCACGGCCCGAGCGCCTCCGGGTCCAGGGTGATCAGCGCCGCGACGAACGGCTTGCCGTCCCCGACGACCATGCACTGGCTGATCAGGGCATGGCTGCGAAGGCGGTCCTCGAGCACCGCGGGCGCCACGTTCTTGCCCCCGGCGGTGACGATCATCTCCTTCTTCCGCCCGGTGATCTTCAGGAAGCCCTCCTCGTCCAGCTCCCCGATGTCGCCGGTGGCGAACCAGCCGCCCTCGGCGAAGACCTCCTTGGTGGCCGCCTCGTTGTGCCAGTAGCCGGGGAAGACGTTCTTCCCGCTGATCAGGATCTCGCCGTCGTCGGCGATCTTGATCGCGACGCCGGGCAGCGGCTGCCCGACGGTGCCGATCTTGTTCCGGTCCGGCCGGTTCACGGTGGTCGCGGCGGTCGTCTCGGTCAGCCCGTATCCCTCGAGCACGGTGACGCCGATGCCGCGGAAGAAGTGGCTGAGCCGTTCGCTGAGCGCCGCCCCGCCCGAGACGGCGTATTCCGTCCGGCCGCCGAGCGCCGCCCGCAACTTGCCGTAGACCAGCCGGTCGAACAGCGCGTGCTGCGCTCGCAGGCCGAACGAAGGACGGCCGGGACCATCCAGCGCCCGGCTGTACGCGATCGCGGCGTCCGCGGCGCGGCTGAAGATCGCGCCCTTCTTCTCGCTGACCGCCTTCTGCTCGGCGGTGTTGTACACCTTCTCGAACACCCGCGGCACGGCCAGGATGAACGTCGGCCGGAACGAGGCCAGCGCGGGCAGCAACGCGGTCAGGTCCCCGCAGTGCCCGAGCACGATCCCGCCCTCGAGGCAGCCCACCTGGATGATCCGGGCGAACACGTGCGCCAGCGGCAGGAACAGCAGCGTGCCCGGGTTCTGTGCCCCGGCTATCAGGGTCAGCGGGCCGAGAAAGGCGTTCCGCACGTCGGACAGGAGGTTCTCGTGGGTCAGCTCGCAGCCCTTGGGGCGTCCGGTGGTGCCCGAGGTGTAAATGACCGTGGCCAGGTCGGCCGCCCCGGCCGTGGCCGCCCGCTCGGCGACGACCTCGTCGCCGACGTCGGCGCCCGCCGCGCGCAGCGAGTCGAGGTCTGAGTCGATCCGCCATAGGTGCGACAACGCCGGCACCCGATCCCGGAAGCTGCCGATGATGTCCCCGTAGGAGGCCGTCTCGACGAAGCACGCCCGCGCGCCCGAGTCGGAGAGGATCCATTCGGCCTGCTCGGCGGAGGAGGTCTCGTAGACCGGCACGGTGACGGCGCCCGCGGTCCAGATGGCGTAGTCGATCAGCGTCCACTCGTACCTCGTATGCGACATCAGCGCGACCCGGTCCCCGGGCTCGATGCCCGCCGCGATCAGTCCCTTGGCCAGCGCGATGACCTCGCCGGAGAACTGGCTCGCGGTCACGTCGGTCCATTCACCGGCAACCCCGGAAGGCCCGGAAGGGCGTCGCAGCACCACGGCCTGGGGCTGCTCGGCGGCCCGGCGGAACACGACATCAGCGAGGTTCGCGGTCGCAGGGATCTGCGCCAGGGCCGGAATGCTGAATTCGCGCACGGCATCTCTCCAAACCAGGTATCCCTACTCAGCAGCACAAGCTTAGGCGGTGTCAGTTTAGGCTGGCAGCCGGTCAATTCCTGGTTACGATCTTGCGCCGTGGCCGGTTTACCGTGGTTACATGCGAGTCCACGTGGTGAGCGACGTACACGGCCGCGCGGACGCGCTGGCCCGCGCGGCCGACGGTGCGGACGCGCTGATCTGCCTGGGCGACCTGCTGCTTTTCCTCGACTACGCCGACTACGGGCAGGGCATCTTCGCCGACCTGTTCGGCGCCGAAGCGGCGGGCAGGTACGTCGCCCTGCGCACCGCGAAGAAGTTCGACGAGGCCAGGGAATACTCACTGGGCCTGTTCGCCTCCCGGCCGGAGAGCCGGGCCAGCCTCTTCGAGACCGCGATGAGGCGGCAATACGCCGAGATGTTCGCCGCCCTCCCCGAGCCCGCGTACCTGACCTACGGCAACGTCGACGTCCCCGCCATGTGGGAGCGGTTCACCAAGCCCGGGCATCACGTTCTCGACGGCGGCACGGCCGAACTGGACGGCTGGACCTTCGGGTTCGTCGGCGGCGGGCTGAAATCGGTCTACCGCACGCCGAACGAGATAAGCGACGAGGAGTTCCGCGCCAAGATCGAGGCGGTCGGCGAGGTGGACGTGCTGTGCACGCACATCCCGCCCGCCGTCCCCGAACTCCTCTACGACACCGTGGCCCGGCGCCTGGAGAAGGGCAGCACGGCGCTGCTCGACGCGATTAAGGCGACCAAGCCGAGGTACTCGATCTTCGGGCACGTGCACCAGCCACTGGCCCGCCGGACGAGAATCGGCGTCACGGAATGCCTGAACGTGGGTCATTTCCGCGCCACCGGCGCCCCATTCGTCCTGCAGTGGTAGCCGGGTACGATCATCGGTAGGAGGCGTCAGGTGTCGGAATCCCGAGGCGAGGGCCAGCCGGAAGGCAATGCCCAGCCCAGCA
>DAIOWL010001022.1:0-1961 GCA_036758545.1 Streptosporangiaceae bacterium
GGTCGGCGACCACCACGGGCACGATTCTGGTCAGGGTCTCGATGACAGACGCCCGTCGCCCGTCGCCCGTCGGGCGCGTGCCTAGGTCCAACTGATCGTTGACGGTTCGGCTTCAGGTGATGCTTGACGCTTTCTAGGGGCCTGGCGGCGATACCTATTATTTCCGCCTTCTGAGTACCAGACGCCAGTTCATCTGTTTCCTTCGGGTTGGGGTTTGCGCGTGCCCGCCACCGGCGGGGTTTTGCGTGCCGCGCGTAGCGCGGGGCAGGCCTGGGCCTGCCCGCTCTGCCCGGCCCCCGGGGCCGCAGTGGTCTCCGGGGTCAGGGGCAGTCCCGGAGGGCTGTCGCGCGCAGCGCGATGCGGAGCACCCCTGGGGCCGGAGGGGCGGCCCCGTAGCCTGCGCGGCGCGCCCGGAAGGCAGCGGCGGCGAAGCCGCCTCCTTCTATGCTCTTTGGGCCCGCGCAGCGGGCTGGTCGCAGTCACGGGGCCTCACCTGCCGGGTCAGGGCCGAACAGGGACTCGCCGTTATCGCCGCCGAGCAGGAACGTGACCCGGTGCAGGTCCTGGCGTAGTTGCTCGGTGCCATAAGCGGGATGGCCGGCGTAGTCCCCCAGCGAGGCGCCGAGCCGGTCCGGGTCGCGGGCCAGCCAGCCGGCCAGGAACTGCAGCAGTTCGGCGAGCTCGAACGCGTCGACGGCGTCCAGTCTCAGGTCAGGCATGGGTCGCCTCCTTCGGGGCGGGTGCGGGATGAGCCGGGCGGGCCCGTGTCGCGTAGGCCTTGTAACGGCGGGTCTCCTGGCTGGTGGTGCGGGGCACGACGCCGACGGTTTCCCCGTCGATGACCAGCCGGAAGTTGTCGTTCTCGGTGAGAATCGTGACGGTCTTGCCCGCGTGGGACATGCCGACCTGGATGCGCTGGCGGGCGACCTGGATGCCGCCGCGGCTGGAGACCCGCCGCTGCACGGTGATGGCCGATGACGGCAGCGGGGCGGGCCCGGCCAGGCGGACGCCTTGCAGCCGGTGCCGCTGGCCGGGCGGGATGGGGCAGGGCAGGGTGCGCCAGAGCACGCCGTCCTGGGTGATGACGTGCATCAGCTGGCCATCGAGGCGGAGCCGGGCGCGCTGCCCGGCCAGCGGGGAGCCGACCAGGATGAGCTGGTTGCCCACCGTGATCCCGCCGCTGGCGTTGACCAGCCGGTCGACTTCCACGCAGCTGCTGGCGGCCAGCGCGCCGGGGGCCGGTCCGGCGGGCGGCGGCCCGGCCGGGCGGGCACCGGACAGGCGCAGCCGGGCCAGGTCCACGCCGGTTAGCCGGGACGGCACGGTCTTGATACGCCACCCGCCGGTGCTCAGGTGCACGGTGGCGGTATCGATCCAGAAGGTGACCAGCTGCCCGGCGCGGGCCGGGCCGAGCCAGAATTGCTGCGGGCCGACGGTCATGTTCCCCGACGCCGGGACCACCCGGTCGACCTCGATCGCGTCCGGCCAGCTCACCGGTTCTGCGGCTGCCAGCGCGTCCGCAGATCCGGGAGCCGGGCAGGGGATCGGCTGCAGATCGGCGGGCGCCCACAGCGGCAGGTCATCGTCGTTGCCGGCGGACGGCCGGAACCGCTCCGCCGGGGTGGCCATGTCCAGCGACTGGTGCGGCCGGTCGGTGTTGTACTCCTGGCGCCAGGCCTCGACCGCGGCCTGGGCCACCTCGATCGAGGCGAACGGCCCGGCGTCATTCAGGAAATCGGTTTGCAGGGTCTGGTGCCAGCGTTCCACCTTCCCGGTGGTGGTCGGCGAGTATGGCTTGGTCAGCAGCTGCCTGACGCCGTTCTTGCGGCAGATCCGCTCGAACAGCACCTCGGCCGGGCGGGGCTTGCCGAACCGGCCGGTGAACTGCTTGCCGTTGTCGGTGAGGACTTCGGAGGGGATTCCGTACTCGGTCATCGCGGTGGTGAACGCCAGGCAGACCG
>DAIOWL010001022.1:1971-2846 GCA_036758545.1 Streptosporangiaceae bacterium
AGTGAGGACTTCGTCGGGTATGCCGTAGGTCCGCATGGCGGCCAGGAATGCCCGGCAGATGGCGCGGGCGGTGGCCCGCCGCACCACGGTGGCGATCACGCAGAACCGGGAATGATCATCGATCCCGGAGATCAGCTTGCACTCGCTGCCATCGGCCAGGAACACCGATGCGGTCACATCGAGCTGCCACAGCTGCATCGGCTCCTCCCGCTGCCAGCGCTTATAGTCCTGGCGGCGGCGCTTCCGCTTCCGGGCCGGGACCAGGCCATGGCGGACCAGCACCCGGTAGATGGTCGACCGGGACGGCAGCGGGCTCACCTTCGCCTTGCCCAGCTCGAACAGCAGCCGCCGCGGCCCCCACCGCGGATGCGACCCGCGCATCCGGCAGATCAGTGCCTCGACCCCGGCGTCCAGCTGGCGGGGCTGATGAGCAGGGCGGTGCGAATGGTCAGCCAGCCCGGCCAGCCCTTCCCGCTCATACCGGCCCAGCCAGCCATGCACTGCCTGCCGGGACACCCCGTACCGGCGGGCCACCTCGGTAACCGGCGCCCCGGAGATGACTTCCATGACCGCGTGATAGCGCTGTTCCATGACGCTCAACTCCACGAGCATGGCCCGGCCACCCTCCGCCGCGAACAACATCACGACGGGGCATGCCCAGGCGGGCGGTGTCAAGCATCAGGTGAAGCCACTGTGTCAACGATCAGTCGGAGTCGGACACGAGTTGTCCCGAGTCGGTGTGAGAAGTTTCTGTACGGTTTCAAGGCGGCCCGCCGGGCCGCTCGCGCCGCCAATGCCGCGTCGTTAAGCCGTGCTGCCTGGAGGTCAATAACGTCGCGGCAATTTCTGGGTTACGGTCCGGCGCTGTCGGTGGC
>DAIOWL010001023.1:0-307 GCA_036758545.1 Streptosporangiaceae bacterium
GGAAGGGCTGTACCTCGCGCACCTGTCCGCAGCCGCCACCGTGGCCTCGGTCCCGGTCATCCTCGTGGGCTGGATCGCTCAGCGGTCGCTGGTCCGCGGCCTGTCCATGGGAGCCATCAAGTGAAACACGTCAATTCCGGCGCCACACCGGGCGGAGGTCCCCGATGGCCAATGTGAAGTTCGTGTCGGCAACCCGCGTGTACGCGAAGGATGCGCCGCCCGCGGTCGACGCCCTCGACCTGGACATCAAGGACGGCGAGTTCATGGTTCTGGTCGGCCCGTCCGGATCGGGAAAGACCACCGCGCT
>DAIOWL010001023.1:317-2840 GCA_036758545.1 Streptosporangiaceae bacterium
TCACCTTCGTCCCGCCCAAGGACCGGGACATCGCGATGGTCTTCCAGAACTATGCCCTGTACCCGAGCAAGACCGTCGCCGAGAACATGGGCTTCGCGCTCAAGATGCAGGGCGTGCCCAAGGAGGAGCGAACCCGGCGGGTCCACGAGGCCGCCCGCCTGCTGGACCTGGACGACGAGATGCTCGACCGCAAGCCCAAGGCGCTGTCCGGCGGGCAGCGGCAGCGGGTGGCCATGGGCCGGGCCATCGTGCGCGAGCCCCGGGTCTTCCTGATGGACGAGCCGCTGTCCAACCTGGACGCCAAGCTGCGCGTGCAGACCCGCAGCCAGATCGCCGAACTGCAGCGCCGTCTCGGCATCACCACCGTGTACGTCACCCACGACCAGGTGGAAGCGATGACCATGGGTAACCGGGTGGCGGTACTGGCCGGCGGGCACCTGCAGCAATGCGACACGCCGCGCCAGCTGTACGACAACCCGGTCAACCAGTTCGTCGCCGGGTTCATCGGCTCCCCCGCGATGAACCTGCAGACGGTACCGCTCACCGAGGACGGCGTCCGGCTGGCCGGGACCACGCTGCCGCTGCCGACCGCGGTGCGCACGGCGGTCAGCCAGGCCGGCCTGCGCGAGATCGTCCTCGGCATCCGGCCCGAACACCTGCACCTGGCGAACGGCTCCGGACCGGTGGCCGGCGAGGTGATGCTGGTGGAAGAACTCGGTGCCGACGCCCTCCTGCATGTGCGGCTGGCCGAGGACCACAACCTGGTGGTGGCGCGGACCGAGGGGCGCAAACCGCCGGCCCCGGGACAACAGGTCACCTTCAGCGTCCAGCCGGATGACGTGTTCGCCTTCCACCCCGAGACGGGCGCTCGCCTTGCCGGCTAAACCGCAGCCGCTCAACGCCAGGACGCTGAAGTACTGGAGCGACTGGGTAGCGGTGCCGGCCTACGATCGCAGCCTGGTCACGCCGGGTGTCGTCCACGTCGGAGTGGGCGGCTTCCATCGCGCGCACCAGGCGATGTACCACGACCGCCTGATGAACCAGGGCACCGCGCTCGACTGGGGCATCTGCGGCGTCGGGGTCAGGCCGGCCGACCAGCGGATGAAGCAGGTCCTGGACGCACAGGACGGCCTGTACACGCTGGTCCTCAAGCACGGCGACGGGACCTGGGAACCGCGGATCATCGGGTCGATCGTGCAGTACCTGTTCGCACCGGACGATCCGGAGGCGGTCATCGAGAAGATGGCGGCGCCTGCGACCCGTATCATCTCGCTGACCATCACCGAGGGCGGGTACAACGTCAACGACACCACCGGCGAGTTCGACACGGCCAACCCGGAGGTGCTCGCCGACCTGGAGCCCGGTGCGGTCCCGCGGACCACGTTCGGCCTGGTTACTGAGGCGCTGAGCCGCCGCAGGAAGCGCGGCCAGGCCCCGTTCACGGTCATGTCCTGCGACAACCTGCAGGACAACGGCTACCGGGCCCGCCGCGCGTTCACCGCCTTCGCCCGGCTCCGTGACCCCGACCTGGCCGACTGGGTCGAGAGCGAGGTCTGCTTCCCCAACTCCATGGTGGACCGGATCACCCCGGTAACCACCGACGCCGACCGGGCCGAGGTCCAGGACCGGTTCGGCATCGAGGACCAGTGGCCGGTCGTCTGCGAGCCCTACACCCAGTGGGTGCTCGAGGACGCCTTCGGAGCCGGGCGGCCGCCCTACGCCGATGCCGGGGTCCAGGTCGTCGATCATGTCGAGTCCTACGAGCTCATGAAGCTGCGGCTGCTCAACGGCAGCCACCAGGCCCTGGCCTACTTCGCCTACCTGTGCGGATACCGGCTGGTGCACGAGGCCGCCCAGGACCCCTTGTTCCAGGCCTTCCTGCTCGGCTACATGAACGAGGAGGCCACCCCCACCCTGCCGCCGGTGCCCGGGGTGGATCTGACGGAGTACAAGCACACGCTGATCGAGCGCTTCTCCAACCCGCAGGTCCGCGACACCATCGCGCGGCTGTGCGCGGAAAGCTCGGACCGGATCCCGAAGTGGCTGCTGCCGGTGGTTCGCCAGCAACTCGCGACCGGCGGCGAGATCAGGCACTCCGCCGCCGTGGTGGCGAGCTGGGCCCGGTACGCGGAGGGCGTCGACGAGGCGGGCGAGCCCATCGAGGTGGTCGACCGGCTCCGGGACAGTCTCATGACGCGGGCCCGGCGGCAGCGCGAGGACCCGCTGGCGTTCGTCGCCAACCGGGACCTGTTCGGCGACCTGGCCGACCAGGAGCGGTTCGCCACCGCCTACACCTCCACGCTGGTCTCATTGCGCCAGCGCGGGGCCCGGGCGACGCTGACGTCGCTGCTGTGATGACGACCACGACGAGGACCGGGGGACCGCAGTATGTGCCCGGCGCGCCAGCCTTGCGCCCTGGCCACGGCGACGTGAATAATGTTCGCTGCGCGGCGAGGCCAGGTGGTTAGCCGCTCTTCGGGTCCAGAGGCGCGGCCCACTCACTTTCACGTAGACAGATGGTGG
>DAIOWL010001024.1:0-2839 GCA_036758545.1 Streptosporangiaceae bacterium
CAGCAGCCCACTCGTCGTAATCCAGGCGGCTCCCGAACACCACCTCGCCGGCGTTCAGGACTCCTGACATAGAGCCGACCGCCCGGGGAGTCAGGCCAGGCTGATCTGCATTTATGGCGCGTCGTTCCGTCTCTGCACGCCCGGTTTGTGAGAAAATTCATGCAAGATAAACGGCCCGGCGGGATGGTGGATGATGGCTCGTATGCTCAGCCAGCTCCCTCTCCCGCTACTGCCGCCGGGAGCGGCCGAGATCGCGCCGGGCGTGGGCCTGCTGGCCGGCGAGGACGGCGGGCTGGTCGCGGTGCACGGGCTGGCCACCTTCGCCTGGGATGCCGGCGACGAGGCGGGCCGGAGGCTGGCCGCGGTGCAGCTGGTCCGGCTGCGGGCGGCGTCGCAGGGCCAGGTGGCGGAGGCGTTCGGGGTGGACCCGGCCACTATCTGGCGGTGGGACCAGGCGGTGGCATCGGGCGGGGTGGCCGGGCTGGTCCCGGCCCGCCGCGGGCCGAAGGGCGCGTCGAAGCTGACGCCCGCGCTGGCGGGCCGGATCGCGGAGCTGGATGCCGCCGGGCAGGCGCTGCGGCAGATCGCGGCGGCGACGGGAGTCTCGACGTTCACCGTCCGGGCCGCGCTGGGCCGGGTCCGGCCGGGCGGCCAGGGGCCGGCCGGGCGCGGCGAGGCTGAGGAGCAGGGCAGCGTGCCTGATCAACGGGACGGCGCGGCGGTGGCTGCGGATGAGCCGCTGCCGGTGCTGCCGGACCCGGTGGCCCGGGATGGGGAGCGGGCGCTGGCCCGGTGGGGGCTGCTCGGCGAGGGCGCTGAGCCGGTCTTCGCCCCCGGTGCCCGGTACCCGCTGGCCGGGCTGCTGCTGGCGCTGCCCGCCCTGGAGGGCACCGGTCTGCTGGAGTGCGCCCGGCAGGTCTACGGCCGGCTCAAGGACGGGTTCTACGGGCTGGCTGCCACGCTGCTGACTTTGGCGTTCCTGGCGCTGGCCGGCGAGCCGCGGGCCGAGGGCGCCACCCGGGTCCCGCCCGCGGCGCTGGGCCGGGTGCTCGGCCTGGACCGGGCGCCGGAAGTCAAGACGATCCGCCGCAAACTCGGCGAGCTCGCCGCCGCCGGCAAGGCCGCGGACCTGATCATGGCACTGGCCCGCCGGCACGCCGCCGACCGCCCCGAGACGCTGGGGTTCCTCTACGTCGACGGGCATGCCCGCGTCTACTACGGCACCCGGACCGTGCAGAAGACGCACATCGCACGGCTGAAGTTCCCCGCCCCCGCCACGGTGGAGACCTGGGTCACCGACGCCGGCGGAGACCCGGTGTTCATGGTCGTCGCCGAGCCGTCCGAGTCCCTGGCCGGGGAACTGAAGCGGCAGCTGCCCGGCCTGCGGACGATTGTCGGCGAGGGGCGGCGGGTGACGGTGTGCTTTGACCGGGGGGGCTGGTCCCCGGCCCTGTTCGCCGACATCACCGAGGCCGGGTTCGACCTGCTGACCTGGCGCAAGGGCCCGGCGCCCGACGTTCCCGCCGAGGCGTTCACCACAATCACCTGCGCCGATGACCGCGGCCGGGAGCACCAGTACGACCTGGCCGGCACCACGGTCGCGCTGAGGATCAGCGAGGGAGCGCGCAAGGGGCAGACGGTCAGCCTGCGGCAGGTCACCCGCCGGGTGGCCGCCCGCGGCGGCGGCACCCGGCAGATCCACGCGCTGACCTCCCGCACCGACCTGGCCGCCGGGGAGGTCTGCTGGCGGCTGACCTCGCGGTGGCGGGAGGAGAACTACTTCCGCTACGCCCGCACCCACTTCGCGCTGGACGCCCTGGACTCCCATGCCGCCGCCCCGGACAACCCGGGCCGGCTGGTCCCCAACCCGGCCAAGAAAGCCGCCGCCGCCCAGGTCCGCCATGCCGAGATCCTCGCCGCCGCGGCCCAGGCCCAGCGCGACGCCAGCCTGGCAGCGCTGCGCAACCCGCCGCCCGGCCGGCCCGTGACCATCACCAACCAGATGATCAACGCCCTGGACGCCCCGGTCGAAGCCGCCCACCGCGAGCTGGAGGCAACCGCCGACGCCGCGGCCGCCGTGCCCGCCCGCATCCGCCTCGACCAGATCGCCCCGGACATGGCCCGGCTCGAGGCCGAGGTCAAGCAGATCACCCACGCCATCCGCATGGCCGCCTACAACGCCGAAACCGCCCTGGCCAGGGCGCTTGAGGGCCGCTACGCCCGCGCCGACGACGAGGCCTACGCGCTGATCCGCGAAGCCCTCACCGCCTCCGGCGACATCTGCCCTGGTAACAGCCAGTTGCTCATCCGGCTCGATCCGCTCACCGCGCCCAGGCGGACCCGGGCACTCGCCGCCCTTTGCGACCAGCTCAACCAGGCCCAGGCCTGCTACCCGGGCACCGATCTCGTCCTGCGCTACGAGGTCAAACCCCGCCCTGGCATCGCATGAAATACCTCTCTATGTCAGGAGTCCTGGGGTCCCGGCGGCGTCGCCGTGCTGGCGGCGGGCGGCGTCCCAGTATCCCTGATGGGCGGCGGTGAAGGTGCCGGCCGCGCGCGCCTGGGCCAGCGCGGTGGCCCCGGGCAGCGCGCCGGGCTTGCGGCGCAGCACCTCCAGGTAGTGGTCCAGGACCAGGATCTCGGCGTACTTCCCGGCGGCGCGCTCGTGCCGGGCCACTACCTGCGGCCCGTCGAGCACCTCCACGGCGGTGGCCGACAGGCGCACTGGCAGGCGGCGGCCGGCATAGCGGGCCGGGACGGAGTAGTAGTTCTGCCGCACGCAGACCCGGGCCCGGCCATCCGCCCGGGCCTGGAGCAGCCGGGCCGGGTCGAACGGCTC